>CAMDKJ010000001.1 GCA_945900705.1 Bifidobacterium breve
CGGTGATACCGATGACCACGAAGTCATAGATCGAGATCGGCCAGACCCGGCCGGCAAACTCGATACCGGAGTTATTAAATGGCTGCGGAAATGCCTGACTGCCACCCGGCCAAATCATGCCCGCCGCAGCCTGTAAGGCGATGAGTACGCCAAACGTTGCGATGATCGCACCGGATGTGTCATTTCTTTTCACGGGGCGAAGTACTAGGTATTGGACAATCACCCCAAGTACCGCGCCGGCGGCCAGAGCCCCGATTAAAGCGATATACCAAGATCCTGTCCAGGTCTGAATAGAAAGCGCGATGAAGGTCGTGAACATCGCCTGCCCAACCTGCGCAAAGTTGACCACGCGCGTTGATCGCCAAATGAGGACCAAGGCGAGTGCCATCAGCGCGATGATCGCGCCCGACCCGAGGCCACCTAGGACGTAGTCAATGAATGTTGTCATGTGTCACCTCCTAGTAGCCCAAATAGGCATGTCGAAGTTGTTCATCTGCCGCGATTTCTGCACCACTGCCGACCATCACTACATTTCCGAGGTTTAGGACGACACCCGTAGTTGCAACGCGTAAGGCGGTAACGGCGTTTTGCTCAACGAGCAGTACAGCTAGGTCTGATTCACTAGCGAGTCGACTCACAAGTTCGAGAATCTGCGTGACGATGAGTGGTGCTAGGCCAAGTGATGGTTCATCAAGTAGTAGCACCCGTGGATCCGACATTAGGGCCCGGCCAATTGCAAGTTGCTGACGTTCACCGCCACTTAGCGTGTCGGCTCGCATCTTGCGCCGCTGCGCGAGCACCGGGAATAGGTCAAAAACCTGCGCATGTGTTGAGTTGCGCCCTGCTTTGTCACGCCATAGGCCGCCAAGTCGCAGATTTTCTTCGACGGTTAACTCAGGAATGGTGGACCGGCCTTCGGGTACGAGAGAGACGCCAAGGCGGACGATGTCTTCGGGTTTGCGGCCGGTGATTGTGACGCCACCAACAGTTGCACCGCCGGATCCTGGTCGAACAAGGCCCGACAGGGTGCGCATGAGAGTTGACTTGCCGGCCCCATTGGCACCGATAACGGCGGTGACCTCACCCTTTGGTACTTCAATGGAAACATTGGACAGGGCCTGCACGGCACCGTAGTTAACTGACAGATCGGTGATGGTTAGCATCAGGTGGCTCCGTCTTCACCGAGATAGGCAGCCAGTACGGCCGGGTCTCGACGGACTTCATCAGGGGTGCCGGCGGCAATTACTTTGCCGGCGTCAAGAACCCAAATGAGGTCGCAGACTTCCATGACTAATTCCATGTGGTGTTCAACGAGTAGAACTGTGCGCTTAGGTACCCAACTTCGAATTAGCTCTGCCAACTCAGAAATATCTGCCGCACTAATACCACCGGCGGGCTCGTCCAGCAGTAATACCTGTGGGTCACTAACTAGGGCTCGCGCGAGTGCGACGCGCTTTTGGATGGGGTAGGGCAGTTCACCGGGCAACCTATTAGCCGCGTCAGCGATATTGAGCTCACCAAGTACTGCCATGGATTGCGCACGCAATCGGTTCTGCTCCACGTCGGTCCAAGGCATGGCCAGTGCTTGCGCGATGATCCCGCTGCGCACCTGCGATGAGCCGCCGATCATGACATTTTCGAGGGCACTCATGGTCGGGAAGAGTCCGACTCCCTGCAAGGTGCGGGCGATGCCCTTCTTTGTGAGGTGATGGGGGTGCACATGTTTTTGCTTCTTACCATCAACCTTGATGGTGCCTGAGTCGGCGAGCACGAAACCGCTGATTACATTAAAAACGGTGGTCTTGCCCGCGCCATTGGGTCCGATTAAGCCGGTCACGGTGCCCTGCGGCACCCCGATGCTGACGGCGTCGAGGATTTGCAGCCCACTAAGTTTCAGGCTGATCTCGCAGAGTTCCAAAATCGGGTCGGTCAGCGGCAGAAAGTACTTCACCAGCCCCCTGTCCAAAGAGTTTCAGCCACCATACCCGCGCGGCCCGGGCTATGGTGCACAGTTGCGGCAGGTTCTGCAGATTTTAAAGACGCAGCACGCTGACGGCGAAGTCTGCGTCAAGGCGCCAGGGGCGTAGATCCCAGGTGGCGAAGCGGTGTTCGAGTGCGAATCCGGCCCCGGCTAGGTGCTTATCGAATTCGCCCATCTCGTATCTATCGGTATGGAATCCAACAACCGTAAAACTATCCGGCTTCAAATGCTTCGCAATGCGGGTAAGTACGAGCTGCTCGGTGCCGGGTGCCACGAAGGCCATCACATTACCGGCCATGACGGCTGCATCGAATGGCGCAATTTGGCCCTGGTTTGCAAGGTCAAGTTCACTTAGGTCAGCAACTAACCAAGTGGGGCCGACGTGATCAGCGCGGGCAGCGGCAATTAGCTCAGGATCGACGTCGACCCCGACAACCTCGTGCCCGCACGCATGCAGGACGGCACCAACCCGACCGGGGCCGCAACCCGCATCCAAAATGCGCGAACCGCGCGGCACCATCGCATCGATCAAACGGGCTTCACCGCCGAGATCATCGCCGTCGGCGGCCAATGAACGCAAGCGTTCGATGTAACACTGGGAATGATCGTCATCTGTGTCGGTGAACCAACGCGGCGCAGGTGTGGTGGTAGCCATTTGTCCACCTAGCTATTGCGACTGGCGAAAATGAAGGCGGCCAGTCCGAGTACGACCGCCCCGGCCCCGGCCCCGACGTACAAGATATCGCTCGGGTCGGTGAGGTCAACGAGAATCCCGAGGAAAACCACCGCGATGATTGCGACAACCACGCCGATTAGCTTGTTCTTCAGGTCATCAAGTGAGCGAATCTCCAACCAAACCGGTAGCTGCACCGAACTGTCAACGAATAACTCGTAGAGCCCGTATCCGATCACCAGGAGCACGGTGGCCAGCAGCAAAATGTCCACCGCCGTCAAAATCCCAACAACTGATTGCTTGATGGAAATCGATTGATTGAAGAGGTTGACAATCGATCCCCCGATCTCCCAGACGCCGATGATCATCAAGACAAAGGATCCGATGATGGAGCCGATAGCGGGCACGGCAACCACGTACCGGGAAACTTCAATAAGGCGACGCATGGGTCAACGTTAGCCGCTGCCCTGCGGGGCGCTGGACCCGACTAGCATCTTGGGTACCTAAAACAATCCGGGCCTACCTTGGAGCTCTGCGAGATGTCAACGATCACTACACCCGCCCTGACTACCCACTGGCCACCACCTGACCCAGCCACCTGGCGAAGTGTGCCAACTAGTGCATCACTACCGGTCGACCCGGCTCGTGTACAGGTGTTACTTGACAGTGAGTGGGAGAGATTCGCCGCGACCACCGGTGGCTCAGCGGCTCACCATGTTCGCGCCACCGGGTCGTTGCCACTCGGGGTGCCGTCCTCATTCCAACACTGGGATCCCTATCCGATCTCGATCGAATCAGCAAAAGGTGCTTGGTTAAAAGATGTTGACGGACGACCACTACTTGATCTTTCAATGGGTTTTGGCGCCATGTTGGTTGGGCACCTAAACCCAAGCGTTGTTGCCGCCGTCACCCTGGCCCTTGAAACAGGTACTTTGTTTGTGACCCCTTCGCCATCTGCCACCGAGGTTGCTGAGCGGTTCCAGCGCCGGTTCGGGCTTGACCTAGTGCGCTTCACCAACTCAGGCACCGAGGCCACCATGTATGCCGTGCGCACTGCGCGGGCCTACACCCATCGCCATGCAATTGTGAAGATCGAGGGCGGGTACCACGGTGGGTATGACGGGCTGGCTGTGTCCGTCAAACCTGCTGTTGCCGAAGCTGGCCCGGAAGGCTTTCCAATTCCGGTCGTGCCATTTGATGTCGAGGCCGGCACTGTTCACGTAGTGCCTTATAACAACCTTGAGCGACTTGTTGAAATCTTGAGCGCCCACAGTGACCAGATTGCAGCCGTGGTGATGGAGCCGGTGCTCGAAAATATTTCGATTGTGGTTCCAGACGCCGGGTACCTTGCCGGGGTACGTGCGGCCTGTGACGCGCACGGTGTCCTGTTGGTTTTCGACGAAGTGAAGACCGGGCTCACCGCCGGTTACGGTGGGGCTTCGCAGCGTCTTGGAGTCACACCAGATTTAGTCTGCCTCGCAAAGAGCATTGGCGGCGGGTTACCGCTGGCGGCTTTTGGCGGTCGGGCCGAAGTGATGGCGGCGGTTACCGATGGCCGGATGCCGCACTTCGGCACTTACAACGGTAACCCACTCGTGATGGCTGCTGCCGCTGCCGTTGATGATATTTGCACCGCGGAGGCCCTCGCGGCGGCCGAATTAGTAAATGAAGGTGCGCTGCGCGCCGTTGACGAAATTATCTTGCGCCACGAGCTACCCGCACATACCGTGGGCTTCGGTGTCAAGGGTGCGATCACTTGGTCAACGACCCCGGTACGCACCTACCGTGACTACAAGCGCACCGATTTTGGGGCCGCTGAACTGAGCTGGCTGTGGGGGGTCAATCGCGGTATTTTGACCCCGCCCGGCCTTGACGAGCAGTGGTTGGTATCGCTCGCACACACCGCTGCAGACATGCAATTGATGGTTGATGGCTTTGATGAACTAGCGCAGGCTCTGCGGGCTTAAGAACTGTAGGTGCATCGTGGGCAACCGGTTAAGTGATTCGACGAGTCCGTATCTGCTTCAGCATGCCGACAACCCGGTTGACTGGTGGGAGTGGTCCGACGCAGCATTCGACGAGGCGCGTCTCCGCGATGTACCAATTTTCCTGTCGATCGGCTATTCCGCTTGCCACTGGTGTCATGTCATGGCCCACGAATCATTTGAAGATGAGGCCACCGCGGAATACTTGAATGCGAACTTCGTTTCTATCAAGGTTGATCGCGAGGAGCGCCCGGATATCGACTCGGTTTATATGGGCGTCACGGTGGCGATGACCGGCCATGGAGGCTGGCCGATGACGGTGATCTTGGACCATGAAGCCCACCCGTTCTATGCGGGCACTTATTTTCCACCGACTCCACGTCATGGGATGCCCTCGTTCCCGCAACTACTTTCGGCGATTACTGATTCTTGGACACAGCGCCGCGGTGAGGTATTGGCGGCGGGACAGCGCATCATCACCGCTATTAATGAAAGAACTATGCCATTGCAAGACGACGGGCCACCCGATGCCGCAGACCTTCGTGCGGCAGTGGCAGCCACCGAGCGCGAGTTCGATTCGGCGCAGGGAGGTTTTGGTGGCGCACCGAAGTTTCCGCCGTCCATGCTCCTTGAGTTTCTCCTGCGTGAGGCGGCACGAACTGATGATGCATTCGCCCTAGCGATGGCGGAAAGAACGCTATCGGCGATGGCGCGTGGTGGGCTTTTTGATCAACTGGGTGGCGGTTTTGCTCGTTACTCGGTGGACGCGAACTGGGTGGTGCCACATTTTGAAAAGATGCTTTATGACAATGCCCTCTTGCTACGTGTTTATGCACATTGGTGGCGCTTGACTGGATCGGCGCTGGCTGAGCGGGTGGTGCATCAGACTGCAGAGTTTCTGTTGCGTGAAATGACAACCCCGGAAGGTGCCTTCGCTTCCGCACTAGATGCCGATAGTGAAGGTGTTGAAGGTTTGTTCTACGCCTGGTCGCCCGAGCAGCTCATTGAGGTGCTGGGCGTTGAAGATGGCGAATGGGCCGCGGGGTTACTTGTGGTAACCGAGCCGGGCACCTTTGAGCATGGGCTTTCAACCCTGCAGCTGCCAGATGAGCCCGAGGATTTACCCCGGTGGGAGCAAGTGCGCTCGGCTCTGCTTGCGGCCAGGGCCGAACGGGTGCGCCCGGGTCGCGATGACAAAGTGGTGGCGGCCTGGAATGGGCTCGCCATTGCTGCCCTGGCTGAAGCAGGTGCGCTGTTCGCTGAACCGGAGTGGATTGAAGCCGCCTTGGGGGCTGCCGACCTATTGCTCGCGGTGCATTTGGGTGCCCATGATGATGACCGGCTGTGCCGCACGTCGCGCGATGGTAGGGCCGGCACCAATAATGGTGTGCTGGATGACTACGGCAGTGTGGCCGAGGGTTTTCTAGCTCTTTATCAAGTCACGGGCGCTGATGAATGGCTAGTTCTAGCCGGCATGCTGCTTGATATTGCAATTCAGCATTTCGCTGATGGTGACGGTGGTTTCTTTGATACGGCCGACGACGCCCCGGCGTTGGTGCGTCGTCCGCGTGACGCGTCAGACAATGCGGAACCGTCCGGTTGGTTTGCTACCGCCAATGCGTGTATTACCTTTTCGGCGCTGACCGGGCTCGGCGAGTATCGAGCGATAGCAGAGCGCGCATTAGGTGCGGCAAAAGTTCTGGCGCTGCGCTCACCAAGGGCAGCCGGTTGGGGTTTAGCGGGGGCATCTGCATTACTCGCCGGCCCGTTGGAGATTGCGATAATCGGTACGCCTTCAGACCCCACCGCCGCCACCTTGCATCATGTCGCGCTGATGTCAGTTTCACCGGGAGCGGTTACCGCGCTGGGTGTTGCCGGTGAACTTTCTAGCGTGCCGCTGCTGCGCGAAAGACCGGCTCTGGACGAATTGCCCACCGCCTATGTGTGTCTGGGGTTCACCTGTCAGCGCCCGACGACTTCAGCGGTCGAGTTAGCGAAACAGGTCGCGTCGCTTAGGGAATGAAATACCTCGGGTTTACGGGCTTTCTGCGACATATTGCCCCGTGTCGCGGTAGCAACGTGCAGCCCGCTGGAGCGATAAGTCGCACTTCTATAGATCGAGCGGAGTAGCCTGCCCTCGTGGGTCTTCGAAATCTTCTATATGGCGTCTATGAACGCAATCTCCTGGGGCAGATTCCGCCGGCTGATCGACCGCGGCATATCGGGGTAATTCTCGACGGCAACCGGCGCTGGGCAACCGCGCAGGGCTCATCATCCTCGGCCGGCCACCGCGCTGGGGCCGCGAAGATCGTCGATTTCTTGGGTTGGTGCGATCAGGTAGACGTCGAAGTGGTTACTTTGTGGCTGCTATCTACCGACAATCTAGGCCGTCCCGAGCCTGAGCTCGGTGCACTCCTTGAGATCATCGAAGAGACTGTGACCGGCCTGGTTACCCAAGGCCGGTGGCGGCTCCACCCGGTCGGGTCCTTGGATTTATTGCCAGACCGCACCGCTCGGATGCTGAAAGAGGCACAGGAGGCAACAGCCGATGTCGCTGGGTCACTTGTCAACATCGCGGTGGGTTACGGCGGGCGCCGTGAAGTCGTCGATGCCGTACGCGCGCTACTTCAGGAGCAAGCCAGCCAGGGCACGAGCATTGATGAGCTCGCCCAAATAATTGATGTCGAGCACATCACTGAGCATCTCTATACAAAAGGTCAGCCAGATCCTGATCTTGTCATCCGAACATCGGGTGAACAGAGGCTTTCTGGATTTCTCCTCTGGCAAAGTGCGCACTCGGAGTTTTACTTCTGCGAGGCCTATTGGCCTGATTTTCGGCATGTTGACTTCCTGCGCGCCCTGCGCGCCTATGCCGATCGGCAGCGCCGGTTCGGCATTTAGTTACCGGCGTGTCACCGCGCTATGTCGCCTTTGTCCCTTTAGCGTCAGACTCGCGGGTTCGCAAGCCGCGGACCCGTTTCCGCGCCAGGCCGCTTGCGGCCGCACAGGAGGCTTCGTGACCTCACCAAAGTCCAGCCCCGCTCGCCGCACTTACGTCCTTGATACTTCGGTTTTATTGTCTGACCCCCGAGCGATGTTGCGTTTTGATGAGCATGACGTTGTCATACCGGTGGTGGTGATCATCGAGCTAGAGGCGAAGCGCAGCCACCCAGAACTTGGGTACTTCGCGCGTAACGCACTTCGGCTACTCGATGATCTTCGCATTTCACATGGTCGACTCGATGCCCCGATGTCGGTTGGTGAGTTGGGCGGCACCTTGCGAGTTGAGCTCAACCACATTGATACTTCGGTACTGCCGACCGGTTTCCAACTAGGTGATAACGACACTCGCATTTTGGCAGTGGCGCGTAGTTTGTCCAATGAAGGTAGTGATGTTGTCCTTGTCAGTAAGGACCTTCCAATGCGGGTAAAAGCCTCAGCCGTTGGCCTGATGGCCGAGGAGTATCGCGCGGAGTTGGTTGTTGAGACCGGCTTCACCGGAATGGCCGAGATTGACGTAGCAGCCGCAGACATCGATCAACTTTATGAAGATTCGGTCATTGATCTTGATGTCGCGCGCGACTTGGCTTGCCATACGGGTTTGGTGTTGATCTCTGACCGCGGTAGCGCACTTGGCCGAGTAACCGCCGATAAGCGCGTTCGCCTCGTTCGTGGTGATCGCGAAGCTTTCGGATTACATGGCCGTAGCGCTGAGCAGCGCATAGCCTTGGATCTATTGCTTGATCCAGATATTGGGATCATCTCCCTGGGCGGGCGAGCCGGCACCGGTAAGAGTGCATTGGCACTATGCGCCGGGCTCGAGGCGGTACTTGAGCGCCGTCAGCATCGCAAAGTGATCGTGTTCCGGCCGCTATTTGCAGTCGGCGGCCAAGAGCTTGGCTACCTACCGGGTAATGAGCAGGAGAAAATGTCACCTTGGGGGCAAGCGGTCTTTGACACTCTGGGCGCTGTGACGACCCAAGAAGTCGTCGAAGAGATTGTCGATCGGGGCATGCTTGAAGTATTACCGCTAACCCATATCCGTGGTCGGTCGCTACATGATGCTTTCGTGATTGTCGACGAGGCTCAATCACTTGAGCGAAATGTGCTGTTGACCGTGCTTTCACGGATCGGCCGTGATAGCCGGGTCATTCTTACTCACGATGTTGCGCAGCGCGACAATCTGCGGGTGGGCCGCCACGATGGGGTAGTTGCGGTTGTCGAGAAACTTAAGGGGCATCCGTTATTTGCCCATGTGACGCTAACTCGATCTGAGCGGTCACCCATTGCGGCTTTGGTAACCGAAATGCTCGAGAGTATTGACCTTTAACCTGCTCTGAGCTCTGGTACCCGGCTTCGTACAGTGGTTTGGTGGTGGTAGCCCCCAGATCTGTACTGTCGATGGGTTGTGGGTATCAGTGTGATCCCGATCACACAAAAACGGCGTCTAGCGCAGTAAATATGTGACGGAATTAAACCTATGGCCGATTTATACCAATTTGTGCGTGACATCAACCACTCAGGCGAAAGGTGACACGGCGGCGGACTCAAGGCACGGTAGAGCCTAGAAATGCTGGCGAAAGACGATTGGCGGGTGGGTATGCAAGGCGGCCGGATCAAGGTGACGGGCATTGCACTTATCACCGCACTTGCGTTATTGGCAACTGGGCCGGCGGCGGTGGCGGACGAGTTGTCGCCTGGTGATTCCCAACCACCGGCCGCGGCAAGTGACCTGAAACAAATCGAACTTGCCCTCGCCCGGGGCGACTTCAAAGCCGGTGACCGCCACGGAGTGATGGTTAGTCTGTACCAGGGCAAATGGTTCATGCCCAAGCGCGAGAAGGTGCGCCGCTGCATCGCGAAACGTGAGAGTGGCGCCAACTACCGGGCGGTCAGCGCCGGCGGCCGCTACCGCGGCGCGTACCAGATGAGTCGCCGGCTAGCTGTTGGCGCGTCGTGGATGATGCAGCGCGAAGTCCGCAAAGGACTTGGTGCCGAGGCCGAGAAAATTGTTATCGCCTTACGAAAGAAGCCCACCCAGCAGTGGAACCGTTACTGGCAAGATCGAGCTTTTTGGACCATATGGCGAGGCGGCAAGGGCAAGAGTCACTGGCGCGGAGGCGCCCATGGTTGCATGAATCGCCGGTAATTACTTCGGGGGCCCGACCGGGATACGCGCCGAAATGGGCCGCATGGTCTCGGCGAAGAAGTCATTACCTTTATCGTCGACAACAACAAAGGCGGGGAAGTCAACAACCTCGATCCGCCATACGGCTTCCATGCCAAGCTCTGGGAAGTCGAGTACTTCAACCTTGGTGATGTTGTCCTGTGCTAGGCGCGCGGCCGGCCCACCAATTGACCCGAGATAAAACCCTCCGTTGGCCTTGCAGGCTTCGGTAACGGCTTTACTTCTATTGCCCTTCGCAAGCATGACGAATGAGCCACCAGCTTTTTGGAAAAGGTCGACGTAACCATCCATGCGGCCGGCAGTTGTTGGCCCGAATGAACCAGATACGTAACCTGCGGGAGTCTTTGCGGGGCCCGCGTAGTAGACCGCGTGATGTCTGAAATAGTCAGGTAGTGGTTCGCCGCGATCCAGCATTGCCTTAATCCGCGCATGTGCTAAATCGCGCGCCACAATCAAGGAGCCGGTGAGCGATACCCGAGTTTTGACCGGGAGTGCATGTAGTTGCGCCCGTAATTCATCCATTGGCACATCAAGATTAATTCGCACGACTTCGTTGTCGAGCGCCTTCTCCTCGATTTCTGGTAGGTAATGCGCTGGCTCACGTTCAAGCTCCTCAAGGAACACGCCCTCGGGGGTAATCTTTGCCAGTGCTTGGCGGTCGGCTGAACAGGAAACAGCAATTGCGACCGGGCACGAAGCACCATGTCGGGGCAGACGAATAACTCTGACGTCATGACAGAAATACTTACCGCCGAATTGCGCCCCGATCCCGAACTCCTGGGTCATCTTCCAGATCTCCTGCTCCATCGCAAGATCACGGAAACCATGGCCGGTAGGTGAACCGTGGACGGGCAGGGAGTCGTAGTAGCGGGCGCTCGCATACTTCGCGGTCTTGACCGCAAACTCTGCGCTAGTGCCACCGACAACAACCGCCAGGTGATACGGCGGGCAGGCGGCGGTGCCGATACTGCGGAGTTTCTCATCGAGGAAAGTTGCAAAGGACTCTGGATTTAATAAGGCGGCCGTTTCTTGATACAGAAAACTCTTATTCGCGCTACCGCCACCTTTGGCCATGAAAAGAAACTCGTAGGAGGTTTCGTGGCCGGCATGATCATTTGTATAAATCTCGATTTGGGCGGGGAGATTGTTTCCTGTATTGCGTTCTTCCCACATGGTTATTGGTGCCAGTTGGGAATAGCGCAAGTTCAGTTTTTGGAAAGCGTCGAAGATGCCAGCCGAGAGGTGCTCTGCATCCTCGCCGGTGGTTAAAACGTTTTTGCCACGCTTACCCATGACAATCGCGGTGCCGGTGTCCTGACACATTGGTAGTACTCCGCCGGCTGAGATATTCGCATTTTTGAGGAGATCCAAGGCGACGAAACGGTCATTGGGGCTGGCTTCTGGGTCCTTCAAAATCGACGCAAGTTGCTCGAGGTGCCCGGGGCGGAGCAGGTGCGAAATATCCTTTATGGCTTCATAAGCCAAGAGTCGAAGGGCTCCAGGGTCAACTTGCAAGAAGGTACGACCGTCGGCCGACACGCTAGAAACGCCTTCGGAAGTGATTAGCCGGTATTTGGTGGTGTCTTCGCCGATGGGCAAGAGGTCTTGGTACTGAAAGTCCATGCCCTCAGAGTAGACCTTTGCTCCTTGGAGGTTTGGGGTGCTCACACTGTAATTCGCGGATGGTGCCGCTCTTGCTGCGCATGACGATCGAATGGGTGGTGGGGCCGTCTGGGCCGAAGTGGACGCCGCGGAGTAGATCGCCATCAGTGATGCCCGTTGCGCAGAAGAAGATGTTGTCTCCGGTTACCAGATCATCGGTGGTTAAAACCCGGTCAAGATCGTGGCCGGCATCAAGGGCCTTGCGGCGCTCAGCGTCATCGCGCGGCCAAAGGCGAGCCTGAATTGTGCCGCCGAGGCACGCCATTGCGCAGGCCGCGATGATTCCTTCGGGAGTGCCACCTATCCCGGCGAGCAGATCAACACCGGTACCTGGTCGAGCGGCCATAATGGCGCCGGCTACGTCACCGTCGGTAATGAATTTGATTCGGGCACCCGCCTTGCGGACATCGTCCACAAGTTTTTCGTGCCTCGGGCGATCAAGTATGCAAACGGTCAAGTCTGCGACGCTCTCACCTTTGCGCTTTGCTAACTGTTCTAGGTTCCAGGCGATGGGAGCGGTGATGTCGATTACATCGCCGCATTGGGGGCCGACCACGAGCTTGTCCATATAGAAGACCGCACTTGGGTCAAACATGGCCCCGCGCTCTGCCACGGCGATAACCGCGATGGCATTGGGCATCCCTTTCGCCGCCAATGTGGTGCCATCGATCGGGTCAACCGCAACATCGGCTTCTGGGCCGGTGCCATCGCCCACGCGCTCACCGTTGAAAAGCATCGGGGCATCATCTTTTTCGCCTTCGCCGATGACGACGACGCCGTTCATCGACACACTTCCGATCAAAGAGCGCATAGCGTTGACAGCGGCTGCATCGGCGCCATTTTTATCTCCTCGACCGACCCACCTGGCGGCGGCTATAGCAGCGGTTTCGGTAACGCGAACCAATTCCAATGCAAGGTTGCGGTCAGGGACTTCGCCGCTGGTGACCAAGGCGCTCGGACCGCTCATATGGGGCTCCACGCGGTGAGCCTAGCGGTTTGGCACGGTGCGTTCGCGCCTGAACTCTGAATGCAGCATCATTAAGTGGTGACCACCCCTAAGCCAACCGGGCGACCCAATGCACGGATGCGCCAAACCGTGGGAGACATGGTTCGGTCGATGGGTTTGGTGCTGGCCCTGATCGCGGTAATTTTGCTGGTAACGCTCCGGCCGCAACCGGATGCGGTCAAAGTGGTGGACCCGACCCAGGTGCTGATCGCCGCCAAGGCACTGGCGCCCTTTGCTGTCGAGATTCCCGAGGGCCTAGCGGGTTATCAGGTGACCAGTGCGAGGTGGCAGGAGACTTCGGCGTCGGCTGGTGATCTAGTACTGCACCTCGGTTACGTGACCCCGGGTACTGAGTATGTGCAATTTAGCCAATCTGCAGCTGGCAACCTGAAATTCATTGATGAGCAAACATCCGGTGGAATCGCGACTGATCAAGTCACGCTGGCCGGCCAGACCTGGCAGCATTACGAATCCCCTGAACGTCGGTCATTGGTGCGCACGGTAAACGGGGTAACCACGGTAATCAGTGGCACCACCACCCAAGGTGAACTTGAGCGAGTTGCGAGCTCGTTGACCGCTGGCTAGTCGGGAGCCTTGGCCTGTTCGAGTCGGGCGCGAGTGGTGTCGAGCCAGCCTTGACACACAGCTGCCAGCGCTTCGCCGCGTTCCCAGAGTGCTAATGACTCTTCCAGGGTGAGCCCCCCGGCCTCGAGTTGCTGCACAATTTTCGCGAGTTCATCACGTGAGGCTTCAAAACTTGGGATTTGGGCTTCATCTGACTTCTTTGCGGTCATCGGGTCTCCTTAATTCGAGTTGCGGCAAAGCGCCCCTTGGCTAAACGGATGTCGACGATTTGCTCGTCCTTTACTTGCGATTCATCACGAACAATCGAACCGTCACCGGCAAGGACGATTGCGTAGCCGCGATCAAGGGTTGCCGCCGGTGATAGTGAACGAACCTGTGCGGCTAGATGCGCTATCCGAGTTGCCGATCGTTCAACTATATGGCTGATCACCGTTGTCATCCGGCGGCGGTGATCGCGAATTTGCGTGGCTTCGCGCTCGAATTGATTTGCCACCGACACTCTTGCGCGATTGCGCAGACCATTAACTATCGACTCCTGCTCAACGAGTGAGGGTACTACCCGTTTGGCGGCATCGGTTGGGGTTGATGCGCGTAGGTCTGCGACGAAATCCAAGAGTGGAGCGTCTTGCTCGTGGCCGATGGCGCTGACAATTGGTGAGCGGCAATTGCTGACCGCGCGAACTAGGCTCTCATTGCTGAATGGGAGCAGGTCCTCGACGCTGCCACCACCGCGAGTGATGATGATTACGTCAACCTCTGCAATTGCTTCAAGTTCTTGTAGCGCGCCGATCACCTCGGGTACGCATTGCATACCTTGCACCGCGACTTCGCGGATCTCGAACTCGATGCCGGGCCAACGTTCGGAGGCATTAACTGTGACATCGTGCATCGCCGCGCTTCCGCGCCCGCAAATTAGTCCAATTTTACGGGGCAGGAACGGCAGCGGTTTCTTCCGCTCTGCCGCGAACAACCCTTCGGCGGCGAGCAAGGCGCGCAGGCGCTCGAGTTGGGCTAGGAGGTCTCCGATCCCGACGGCGCGAATTTGTTTGGCCCGAAACTGCAGGCTCCCTTTGCCGGTATAGAACTCCGGCTGCGCGAACACGATGATCCGTTGCCCGGCTGCTACCGGTGGCTCCACGGCTCCGAGCACTTTCGCGTCGGCCACGATGGTGATCGACATCTCGACGTCGGGGTCACGTAATGTCAAATAGAACTGCCGGGCTCCTGGGCGCGGGCGGTACTCGGCGACCTGGCCATCGATCCAGATTGCCCCTAGGCGCCCAACCCACTCAGCAACCGCCCGCGAGACAGTGCGGACGGCCGCCGGTTCCTCCGGGGTGGTCTGCAGTGCCATTTGGCCTCCTTTACCAGCAGCAGCCTAAGCAGGGTTAGCCTCGGCCTCGTACGATGGAGGGGTGGATAACCCGACTAAGAAGATTCTGCTGGCATCCCCACGCGGCTATTGCGCCGGTGTCGACCGCGCGGTGGTTACCGTCGAAAAGGCGCTTGAACTTTATGGCCCCCCGGTTTATGTGCGTAAGGAGATCGTTCACAACAAGCATGTTGTCCAAGATCTGCAAGGGCGCGGTGCCATTTTCGTTGATGAGTTGGATGAAGTGCCCGAGGGCTCAACCGTGGTTTTTTCGGCGCACGGGGTAGCACCGAGTGTGCATGTAGAAGCCGCTGAGCGGGGTTTGAAAGCCATCGATGCCACCTGCCCACTTGTTACGAAGGTGCATGCAGAAGTCAAGCGGTTCGCCAGCGAAGGTTTTCAAATCCTGCTAGTCGGACATAATGATCACGAGGAGGTCGTGGGTACGGCCGGTGAAGCCCCCGACGTCATCACGGTGGTGCAAGACGCTAACGAGGCAGCCACAGTTGAGGTGGCTGATTCATCGAAACTGATTTGGCTTTCGCAAACAACATTATCTGTTGACGAAGCCATGGCGACCGTCGATGTTTTGAAGTCAAGGTTTCCGAATTTACTTAGCCCACCGAGTGACGATATTTGCTACGCCACCCAAAATCGTCAGCTAGCCGTAAAAGCTATGGCTGAACAATGTGATGTTGTCATTGTTGTTGGCTCTGTGAACTCTTCGAATTCGGTGCGCCTGGTCGAGGTCGCCTTGGACGCAGGTGCCAAGAATTCGTATCGGGTTGATGATGCATCCGAGTTGCAGGAGGAGTGGTTCACCGCAACAAGTACCGTCGGAGTTACCAGCGGTGCTTCGGTACCTGAGCAACTTGTGGAAGAAGTACTGGTCTGGCTGGCCGCTCGCGGGTACGGGTCGGTTGAAGTCGTGAAAACCGCCGAAGAGACATTAATCTTCTCGTTGCCGCCGGAGTTGCGCCGCGATATTAAGGCGGCTCAGCAAGCAAAAGCTTGATAAGTAGATCAGCGGCGCTGTGCGCGCACGATCACGATGGCCAGGGCTATCAGGGTTGAGACAATAACCCAGAGCCAGTTATCAGCCAGGGTGAAGAACACTGTTACGCCGCGGCCGATGAGCGCGCCTCCGGTGATGGTGACACCGATTTGGCCAATGGTGATTGCAGCGATGAAGAATGCAATCGGCGGTGCGATAACGGCTACGGCTAGATCACCGGTGCGGACGGTCAATGCTGCAAATGCACTTGAGATCAGCAGACCCAGCCCGGTAACCAGACCTAGGCCGGCGCCACCCACGAATATATCTACGAGGCTAAATAGCAAGGTCGCCCCGATGACCACCGCGTAAACACCGACCGGCCGAAGCCCGCGAGCACGTGGTGCGGAATCTGAGTTGCGGAAACTGCGGCGGGCTTTGCGCCCGTTCGGTTCATCGAGCACTTTGACGGCTGGTGTTTGCGCGTCGGGAGTTATTGCAATGACAACTGGTGCCACGCGGGTGGAGGTTGGTGGTAGCAGCCCAGCAAGGGGTGCGGGTGCATTCGAAAATGGCGGTACCTCACTGCTGCTGACCTGCAGGGTGCGCAACTTGGACACTTGATCTGTACCAAGTGCCACAATCGCCACCGCCGAACTCTCGGACCGGTTGGTTCGAAAGAGTCGGCCGGTGTCAACCGGTGCCGACGGCACGCTATCAACCGGTCGGAACAAGGCGCGGTAAGCCTCGTCCTCGGCTGGGTTCATGTCGTCGCTCACGGATGTACGGTACTCAACTAGCCAGGTGATTTGTGGTCACCGGGTCGCCGATGAACTCGCGCGCCGTTAAGGAGCGTGCTTGCTGGGTGATGGTGGCGACTTCGGGGAGCTCGTCATCGCTCACCCCATACTCATTAAAGGCTCTGGCGGTGACCAGCACGCGGGTTTCGAGTGAAGCCACGGCCTTGTTGTAGTGCCCGACAGCGGAGTCAAGGGCGGTGCCAACTTTGGCGAAATGCTGGGCCAAGGTGGTGATGCGCGAGTGCAGGTCGCGCCCGAGCTGGGAGATCTCCTCGGCATTTTTGGCCAGCCGCTCTTGGCGCCAGGTCAGTGCAACGGTGCGCATGAGCGCGAACATCGTGGTTGGTGTGGCCGGCACGATATCGCGACTAAATGCATAGTCGAGGAGATCGGGACGCATCTGTAGTGCTATTTCAAGGAGTGACTCTGATGGGAGAAACAGGACCACGAACTCCGCGTTCTGTGGCACGTGCCGGCGGTAATCCTTGCCATGGAGTGAGTCGATGTGGCGGATTACGTCAGCGGCATGCTGGCGCAGGTGCTGTTCAACGGTGGCCTCATCTGTTGCCTGTTCTGCTTCGAGAAATGCGGCAAGGGGCACCTTGGCGTCTACCACGATGGAGCGATCGCCGGCAAGTCGAATTACCATGTCGGGGCGTAGTGCACCGTCGTCGCCTCGGTGGGTGGACTGCTCATCGAAGTCAACTCTTTCGAGCATCCCGGCGGCTTCAACAAGGCGCCGCAACTGCATCTCACCCCAGCGCCCACGCGCCCCGGTGCGCCCGAGAACTGCAGCGAGCCGCGAGGCTTCGCGCCGCACCTCCTCGGTGGAGCGCTGCAGCGTCAGCACGTGCTGGCTTAGTTGTGTAGTGAGTTCAGTGCGCAAGGCGACTTGGCCGGTAGTGGCTTGTCGTTCTTGCCGAGCGACCTGTTCGGCGAGGGCCCCGAGCGAGGCGGTGACCGGGGCCAGGGCCGACTGCCATTCGGCGGTAGCCGGGCCCGAGCGCCGGGCCATGCGGCTGGCGGCTGCGGCGCCAACGGCAATGCCCAGGGCAAGGATGAGCCCGATGGTGATGATGACTGCTGCGAGTGCGGGAAGTGAGTTAGTCATGATTTAAGGGTCCCAGCAGGGTCTGACATTCCTTGGTTTCGACACCTTTACCTTCGCTTTTCAGCAGATTCCATGGGCCATGGGAAGTGGCCCCGGTGCCCGGCGCATAGGGTGACCGACTGTGGCTTTAACCATTGGCATCGTCGGACTCCCAAATGTTGGCAAATCGACGCTCTTCAACGCGCTGACCAAAAACGACGTGCTGGCCGCCAATTACCCATTCGCGACCATTGAGCCGAACACGGGTGTCGTGGGTGTGCCCGATCCGCGCCTTGGCGTCCTAGCCAAGATCTTCGGCTCTGAACGCGAGTTGCCAGCAGCCGTGACTTTCGTCGACATCGCCGGCATCGTCAAAGGAGCGAGTGAAGGCGCTGGCCTCGGCAACAAGTTCCTGGCCAATATCCGCGAGTCAGAAGCTATCTGCCAGGTGCTCCGGGCATTTCACGACGATGACGTGGTGCACGTCGAAGGTCGGGTGTCTCCCGAAGAGGATATGGAGACCATCAATACCGAATTAATCTTGGCTGATATACAAACACTCGACAAAGCCATCCCGCGGTTGGAAAAAGAAGCCCGTACCGATAAATCGAAAGCAGCCAATCTTGCTGCCGCTCAAGAGGCGCGGGCACTACTGGATGGCGGCACCACTATTTTTGCATCGGGTATCGATAGCGCGCCGCTGCGCGAGTTGTTCTTGCTGACCGCTAAGCCATTTCTTTACGTAATAAATGTTGATGAAGAAGAACTTGCAGACGTTGCTTTTCAGCAGAGGATGCGTGACCTAGTTGCGCCGGCGGAGGCCGTCTTCCTTGACGCCAAGCTCGAAGCGGAACTTGTTGAACTGCCAGATGATGAAGCACTTGAGTTGTTGCAGTCTGTCGGTCAGGTTGAATCAGGATTACATGCGTTAGCGCGCGTAGGGTTTGCCACCTTGGGTCTGCAGACTTACCTGACCGCCGGACCGAAAGAGGCCCGCGCCTGGACGATCCCGGTGGGTGCAACGGCGCCAGAAGCAGCCGGCGTGATCCACACCGACTTCCAGAAGGGCTTCATCAAGGCTGAAGTTGTCTCCTTCGATGACCTAGTGGCAACTGGTTCGATGGCTGAAGCCAAGGCCAAGGGCAAAGTTCGCATCGAAGGCAAGGAATATGTCATGGCCGATGGTGACGTGGTCGAGTTTCGCTTCAATGTCTAGCCCGACGACACGGTTACACGGAGTCACTGTCCTCGTTGATGACTATGACGAGGCGATAGCGCACTTCGTCGGTGATCTGGGATTCCACCTCGTCGAGGACACGAACTTGGGAGGCGGAAAGCGCTGGGTCCGGGTCGCACCGGATCCCGAAGGCGGACCTGCGCTGCTACTGGCCGTTGCGTCGACAGCTGAGCAGCGCGCCGCCATCGGCAGGCAGGCAGGTGGACTCGTTGGCTTCTTTATTCACACGACCGACTTCGCGGCTCAGTACGCCCGCCTAGTTGAGCGTGGCGTTTGCATGACCGAAGAGCCCCGCCTCGAGCCCTACGGCACCGTGGTCGTATTTGAAGACCGCTATGGCAACCGCTGGGATCTCATCCAACCTGTCGGCGGTCATGGCGGTCGGTGAAGCGACGTCGTCGAGTTCTACTGATATCAGTTTGACTTCAGATTCTTCAAAGCCTAATTACGTGAAAATTTCCGCACCAGTTCGGCAAGCAACCGGCCCCGGACCAACAGCGGTCAGGGGCCGGCGACAGGGTTTAAACACCCCACCTAGTGGTAGGGAACGGTTCTACTCTTCATTACCCTCAAAGCAATAGCCTATGATTTTAGAGTTCACCATAGGGGCGATACCGAGTAGGGTGCCGCCGATACCGGCCACACCGGGCCGCACCCAACCAACACCGAGTGCGAGCCGATCAGTTGGCGCTGAACTTACTGGTGTAGCAATATTAATATTTGGCATTTCATGCTCCATTGGGTCAACGGGCCAGTAATCAAGCGAGCACCTGTGAATAATGGTGAAACTCGGCTGCCCTAAAACCAAGGGATTAGCGAGATTTTCTGCCCGGCGCCTCTATGCCAAGACCTATCCCAAGTAAGCGCCCCCAATTCCTGTGGAATGAAATAAGTGGCTAATCAGCTAAGGACCTCGTCGCTATCTTTCGGTTGCCTCGGTGAAATGCGGGTCGGGAAGCCTCCACACTGTATTGCGTACTTCGGGTGAAGAATCCAAAGTAAGCCCGCGCAGTGAAGATCCTCGAAGGCGGTAATCATTAGCTGCCAGGGTACGGGAAATTGACGCGAGTGATTTCGCGCTACTGAGGTCGTAGTAGTCGGCGGCTGCGGGGCCGGCATGATTCATCACGGTGCTGATGATGGCAATCTCGGGTGTTTGCCGGTCACTGACCCGAAGGAACTCGATAACTCGCCCCTGCTGCGGCCAATCGATGAGCGAAGACGTAGTGATCTCCCAGAAGCCATGTGAGCCCTCTTGGTGCCACAGGGCAGCGTGATGGTGCACGTGACCTGCGAGCCAAGCAATCACATTGTTATGTGAGTGCAGGATGCCCATGAGTTCTGCGCTGAGAACACGGGGTGGTTCGTTCATGGGAGCGAAGGCATTTGTAAGACAAGGCGATGGGTGATGGGAAGCAATGACAATATAACGATCACGATTGCGTTCAAGTTGTCTAACGAGCCAGGCGCATTGATCCGAATCAATAGACCCCTGCCAACCTCCGTGCGGATTAACCGTGTCCAACGTGATCAGCACTAGTTCGCCAATTTCGGAGGTGTAGTAGTTGCGTTCATGCATACTCGTTGACTTAAAGAGACGCGTGGTACGGGCGAACTCGGCAGGCCCTACGAAATCACGATCCGCATCAGCAGTTATTGACACAACGGGTGATGTCATGTCATGCGGGTAAGTGGCCGGCCCATTGGGTGCGACCGAGGATTTGATATCGAAATCGGCTGGGGTGCGCCCATGCGGCAACCCGGTGATGCGCGCCGAGCCCATCGAAAGCTCACGCAATGCCGGTGTTGGCGCTACCGTGCCCTGGAGTAGTGCATCGTGATTTCCGTGCACGCTGAACCACGGAAGAGCTAGGCCCGGGGAGGCAATCTCTTGGCGGGCGGCCTCTATTAGGCCGGGGACCATTGGGTACCCGTAGATGCCCGACGGGCGGTCTGGTGGCAATCCGGCTGGTGGGCCATCGGGGTGCCAATATCGATCATCCCAAGTGGTTTCGTCACAAACTCCCACCCAGGAGCTGCGGTCGCGATCACCAGATTTGGACGCGATTACCCCGCCCTCTAGCAGGGTTTCGTACCAGTGCAGTTCGTTCTTCTGGGCGTTATCGGTGAGGTCACCGGTAATCAGCACCGCATCGATAGTTGCACCCGAAACCGGGGCGATCTTGGTGGCATTGACGGTTTCAATCATGGCCAGTGCCACATGGATGGTCAAGATCTCCTGCGGCCGGTAGGTGCCGATGTCACCGAGCTCCTCCCGAAACTCCGAATCGGGGTCGCTATATCTATCGATGTACTCGAGTCTGGAGGGCGATTCTGCGTCACAGATGTGTAGGTCGCTTAGGTGCCATAGGCACCCTAGGACTTCACCCGTTGTCGGAGTAGCGGTGTAGTCCTCACCTGGCGCATTGCGCAACTCGCACCAGCCCTGTTCGTTTGCATCACCGCGCGCGATGACAGTTTGGATCGTAGTGTCGTCCATGCTCATGCCACATCCACTCCAAAGAGAACTACCTCGGTCACGTCATCGCGTATGCGGATAGCAACTCGATCACCAATTCTTAATCGAGCAGCATCTGCGCTGATCAAATCAGCCACGATATGTCCGTGAGTTGGGTCGGCGACTATCACTCTTGATATCGCACCCAGGAACGAGATGGTAAGAATTGTGCCGTCGCCATCATCGCGAACATCTAGGGCGATCTGCTCGGGGCGGATTACGGCGCGGGCCACGGCACCATTCGCGGGAGCGATTATCGAATTGAGTTGCTTACTAAGAACTTCCCACTTGTTGTCGGGGCGCCGCTGTGCACTGAAGGTGTTGGTAGTCCCTATGAATTCAGCAATGAAGGAGTTTGCGGGAGCCTCGTAGAGCTCACGCGGTGACGCCAACTGCTCGAGCCGGCCATTGCTCATTACGCCAACTCGATCGGCAATTGCTAGTGCCTCGTATTGATCGTGCGTCACGAAGATAGTCGTCACACCGATTTCGAGTTGCAGTCGTCGGATCTCATCTCGCAGCGATTCGCGTACTTTTGCATCGAGAGCCGACAGCGGCTCGTCTAGAAGAAGCACTCGGGGGGAGATGGCGATCGCACGAGCTAGGGCGACTCGTTGTTTCTGCCCGCCGGACATCTGATGCGGGAACTTGTCAGCATGTTCTTCAAGTCTGGTGATATCGATCATGCGGTCTACGGTTTCTTTGCGACTAGCACCGCCTATTTTTTGCATGCGCAGACCGAATTCGATGTTCTGGCGGGCAGTCATATTAGGAAACAGGCTGTACTCTTGGAAAACCATTCCGAATCCACGCTTTTCTGGGGGCAGGTCGGAAATATCCTTGCTATCTATGAGCATCGTGCCGCTATCGGCCCGCTCGAACCCAGCCAAAATTCGTAATGCGGTCGTTTTACCGCAACCACTCGGGCCGAGTAGGCAGATCAATTCACCTGAACGAATATCGATGGTGAAATCCGCGAGCGCCACGGATGAACCGAATGACTTGGCTATACCTTTCATGCTGACGATTGTCATTTGACTCCTAGACCCCACTCGCATGGAAGGTGAGGCCACGTCGTCGCATTGCGCGCACCACGAGGCCGAGTATCACAGCGGTAAACACCATTACGAAAAGAGCCAGCGCGAGTCCGCCCCTCGGATCGCTTCGCTCGAAAGTGACCATCTCGGTCGGCAGGGTTGACTTAAGCAGAAGCGAAGCGAACGCGAACTCACCTAGGACAAGAGCGGTAGTTAGTGCTGCCGACGCGATCATTGACGATCGCATATTGGGCAAGATCACCCTAAGCATTACCGCAGGGAAGGACGCTCCCATTCCCCTTGCTGCTTCGTAGAGAGTTCGTGCATTGATCGCTCGCAATCCGGCATCAAGCAGCCGATAGGTGAACGGCATTGCCCACAGGGCATAGAAAGGGACGAGGCTCAAATTGCTAGCGAGAAACCACGGTGCTGCAATGCGAAATGTTGCAGCGACTCCGACGACAAGGGCAATAGGAGGAATGACCCAAGGCAGGAGGGTAAGTGCGGTGATGATGGGACGAAGTGCAGGGTTACGTACCTCTGTCACAATCGCCAGCGGTACCAAGATGACGAGATTTAGGATGATGCTCAGCACAACAATTTGAATACTGGTCCAGGTGGCACTGATGATTTGCGGGTCAGTGAGGGCAGTCTGTAGACCAGCAGCCGACCACCCGGTGAGTAGCTTCTCCGGTGTCAGTAGTGCCATAGGCACGTTCTGAAAAGCGAATCTGGCCATGGCGAGCAGCGGCAGAGCGAAATAGCCTGCAATCAGGATCAGGAAAGCTGCCCGAAATATATGGCTCCTCTTTTGGGCTGCGGCCTGGCTTGTCATGAGCGCGTCCAACGAAGTGCGCGGCGCTGCAACAATGTCACGAGGAGAAGTGTCAGGAGCAGCAGAATGATTACCCAAGTGACGATGGCATTTGCTAGATCTTCTTCTCCAGTAATGACATTTCCTTGCAGGAGAAACCTAATTTGTAGCGGGACAATATTTAGACTTGCATTTAGTACGGCTGCCGTGGAGTAAGCGGTGAAGGCATTTACGAAGAGGAGAAGGATTCCGCCGAGGGTGGCCGGGAGAAGTAGTGGGAGCCCCACCGAACGCCAGTATTGAAGTGGTGAGGCACCGAGGATTAGAGCGGCTTCACGCCAGGTTTCGCGCAGGCCATGTACCGCCGGTGTCATCACCAAGAACATGAGCGGGATCTGAAAGTAGAGATATACGAATACCAATCCCCAAAATCCGCTGATGCTAAGACCGAAGTTGGCGGGGTCTACGCCGAGCTGCATCAGGAGCTTGGTTAGCAGGCCCTGAGTGCCTATCGTCGCGATGAACGCGAAGGCAAGTGGTACCCCACCGAGCTGGGACGCGACAGCTGACCACGAATCGAGGATGGTGTGCAGCCAGCGTGGCCGAGTCATCCCTTTGACGGCCAGAGCGAGGGCTAGGCCAATGGCGCCGCCGATAACCGCTGAAGCAAGTGACAACCACGCTGAATTGATGAATCCGCTTCGGTAGGTGCCGCTGAGGGCGCGCGTCATCGCAGAAAGCCCGAAGGCGCCGCCGGGTGTGAGCGCTTTGAAGAGCACCACGAGGGATGGATAGATCAAGAAAAGGCCGATAAATGCGCTGAATGGGACAGCAACTATTAAGCCAAGTCGGTTGCCGCGTAAAAACGCTCCCACGATTATCGCCCAGACCTCTCAATGTAATTTATGCGAACCTAAACCTAGGCGCAGACTGGCCTTAATGCTGATAGGCGCCAACCATCAGGTTGGCGCCTATCAGCATTTTGTGATTTATGCGTCGGCGACTTTCGGGCCCCATTGCTCGGTGAGCTGAGCCTTCAGTAGTTCAACCTGTTCCATCGTCGGGAAGGTGATCTGAGCGAGCTGCTCCTCCGTAGGGAGGTTCTTTGCGAGTTCAGGGGTGATCAAGCCGGCAGCTTGCATTGCCCCGAGTCGCGCTGGGACAGCGCCACCTGTGATGTAACCGAGTGCGCCATCGTTACCGGTGATGTGCTCCATCCAAAGGCGGGCTGCGCACGGGTGCACCGTGTCGGAGACGATTCCTTGGGCGTAGTAACCACCGTATAGACCATCGGTTGGGATGGAGATGTTCAGATCGAAGCCGGCCTCTTTCATCACTGGCACGATCGCCGGGAAGTTGTAGGTCCAGTCAAGTGCGATCGGAACATCACCTGAAAGTAGGGCAGCTGGAGTCACGTCAACCGTTTGGAGGTTGCCCAACTTCTTCAATTCGGCGAAGTATTCGATACCCGGGGTTAGGTCGTCGTAGGAACCGCCATTAGCAAGCGATGCGGCAACAACCGCCGCGAACGCGGCGCCAGCCTCACGTGGATCGCCATTTAGCGTGACCATGCCCTTGTATTCAGGCTTTAGCAGATCGGCGTAAGACTTTGGCGGATTCTTCACCAAAGTGCTATTGGAGGCGATAGACATAATTCCGTAGTACGAGCCGACCCAATTACCTGCTGGATCCTTGAGATTGTCGGGGATTTCAGACCAATTGGTGGTTTGGTACTGAGCCGACATTCCTTCGTTCACGAACTGCTCCAGGAATGACGGTCCGATGTCGACGCTGTCAGGCTTGGATGGCTGGCCCGCCAGGGTCGCGATGGCGGTGAGTTCATCGGCCGAGGATGCATCCGGGTTGGCTACAACCGGGGTGATGCCGTAGTTGTCGGCGAAAGATTGCAAGATGCCCTTGTAGTTCGCCCATGAATCAGGTAGCGCGATGAGGTTCAACCCTCCTTCAGCCTGGGCTGCCGCGGCAATTTCCTCGACGGTGGTACCACACTGTGGGTCAGCCGGTGCACTCTCAGCTGGCGCGCTAACGGTTGGCTCGGCCGAAGCTTCAACTGTTGCGGCGGCACTTGATGATTCAGTTGAGGTGGTGGTGGATGAACATGCTGAAATAAGTGCAACAGCAAGTAAGACCGGCACTGCGAGCAGTGACTTGCGCATTTCGCGTTCCTCTCATTGGTTGGTTAACAAGCGGAGACTATGAGGGTGAAATGTCTTGAATGCGCATCGAAAGTGAGCGGCATATGAATGGTCAGTTGCGGATGGAGGAAAAATTCGCCAAAGGTAACTAATAGGGGTGGACTTGTCTGAAATTGAGTAGTACACGATATGTACCCCCGGTGCGGACCACATAGTTGCTGAGTGCGCGCGTTTTTGTCGTTAAATCACCGGAATTTGGCTTTTTCACGACAAAAACGTGCGCGCTCACGCAGTTGCTCAATGTCAGCGTTTTCACTGATCGGCTCTGCACCACATAGGCTGCCGTGGTGACCCTCCGCGAAGATCTTCGAAATGTTGCCATTATTGCCCACGTCGATCACGGCAAAACCACTCTTGTTGACGCCATGCTGTGGCAATCGGGGGCCTTTCGCGAGAATCAGGACGTCAATGACCGAGTCATGGATTCCATGGATCTTGAGCGCGAAAAGGGCATCACGATCTTGGCGAAGAACACCTCGGTGCACTACACCGGCGCGGGAGCCCCGGAGGGTGGTGTCACCTTCAACATCATCGATACCCCCGGCCACGCCGACTTCGGCGGTGAGGTCGAGCGCGGCCTAGAGATGGTCGACGGCGTTGTGCTGCTCGTGGATGCATCTGAAGGCCCGCTGCCACAGACCCGCTTCGTGCTGCGCAAGGCCCTGCAGAAGAACCTGCCGGTTGTCCTGGTTATCAACAAAGTTGACCGCCCCGACGCACGCATCGGCGAGGTCGTTGATGAGACCTACGAGCTGTTCTTGGATTTAGACGCCACGGAGAAGCAAATTGACTTCCCGATTGTTTACACAAGTGCCAAGGCCGGCCGCGCATCACTGACGCGCACCGCTGACGGTGGCATGCCCGAGGAAGAAAGCCTCGAACCGCTGTTCACGACATTACTCAAGACGGTACCGGCTCCCTCATATGACGAGGCCAAGCCTTTGCAAGCGCACGTCACCAACCTTGATGCCTCGCCTTACCTCGGTCGCCTTGCACTTTGTCGCGTGCACCAGGGCTACATAAAAAAGGGCCAGCAGGTGGCCTGGATGAAAGCCGATGGCACCGTCGAACGTGCCAAGGTAGTTGAACTACTCATCACCAAAGCCCTAACCCGGGTGCCCGCTGATAGTGCAGGCCCCGGTGACATCATCGCGGTTGCCGGCATCCCAGAGATCACCATCGGTGAGACCCTCGCTGATATCGATAATCCGGTAGCGCTTCCGGTGATCACCGTTGATGAGCCGTCCATCTCGATGACATTCGGCATCAACACTGCACCCCTTGCGGGCAAGAGCGGCAAGAAGCTCACCGCCAGCATGGTTAAGGCGCGGCTGGAGCAAGAGCTCGTCGGCAATGTGTCGATTCGAATGAACCAGACCGAGCGCCCCGACACCTGGGAGATCCAAGGCCGCGGTGAACTCCAGTTGGCGATCCTCGTTGAGATGATGCGACGTGAGGACTTCGAGCTCACCGTCGGTAAGCCGCAGGTCGTTACGCGCATCATTGACGGCAAAATCAATGAGCCGATGGAGCGCCTGAGCGTCGACATCCCCGAGGACTACCTCGGCGTCGTGACCCAACTAATGGCGCTACGCAAAGGCCGCATGGAGCAGATGGTCAACCACGGCACCGGCTGGGTCCGCATGGACTACATCGTCCCGGCCCGTGGCCTGATCGGCTTTCGCACCGAGTTCCTCACTGAGACTCGCGGAACCGGCCTATTGCACCACGTCTTCGAGCGCTACGAGCCCTGGCATGGCGAGCTGCGCACCCGCCCGACCGGCTCACTCGTGGCCGATCGCACTGGTCCAACAACCGGCTTTGCGTTGGCGAACCTCCAAGATCGCGGCACCATGTTCGTCGGTCCTGGCACCGAGGTATACGAAGGCATGATCGTCGGTGAGAATTCAAGGTCTGATGACATGGACGTCAACCCGACCAAGGAGAAAAAACTCACCAATATGCGCCAGTCCTCAGGCGATATCTTGGTGCCCCTCATCCCGCATAAGCAGCTTTCGCTAGAGCAGGCCCTCGAGTTCTGCCGTGAGGACGAATGCGTCGAGGTGACCCCGGCAACGGTACGGATCCGCAAGGTGCTGCTGATGGCCGCCGACCGTTCGAAAGCAGGGCGTAAGCCCAAAGCCCAATCCCAGTAGTTCGCTCTTTGGCACAACTAGGTCACAATCTCACCCTTTTGTCCGGTACGGGCTTGCCGGGTTGTTACTGAGGAGTAACATCGAGGGATGTATTTAGCTCGGTCGATGGGCTTAAAAAAAGGGGGGTGGGTTGACGAAAAAGCTAGCGGTTACCGACACCCCTGCGGCCTTAGCCGACGTTGAATTTGCCAGCCGATCCCTTAGACAAATTGTTTGGACGCGCCTGCGCCGCGACAAATTGGCAATGGTCTGTCTCATAATTTTAATGGGTCTATATCTGACCGCGATTTTCGCGCCCGTTATCTGTGGATTATTGGGCGTTGACCCATACTCATTCGACAAAGAATCAATCAGTGATAGCGGCGGCGGCCCGGTCGGCACCTGGGGCGGTATCAGCACCGAACACCCGCTCGGAGTTGAGTGGGGTACCGGGCGCGATATTTTCGCGCAATTGCTTTACGGCCTCCGAATCTCGCTACTGATTGCAACCACCGCGACCATTCTCACCGTCTTTTTCGGAACGGTATTAGGAATTATCTCCGGTTACGCCGGCGGCAAGACCGATGCCGTGATCGGGCGCACCATGGATCTCATTCTTGCCTTCCCGTTCCTGCTCATCATCTTGGCAATGTCGGGAGTGTTGACCCAGCGTCTTACTGATCTTGGGGTGCCAGACGGTAATCCTTCACGCATCTTGTATCTAATAATCGTATTAAGTATTTTTGGTTGGCCTTATTTGGCGCGCATTGTTCGTGGCCAAGTTTTGAGTGTGCGGGAACGTGAGTTCGTTGAAGCCTCAATCGCGATGGGGGCTAGCCGGTATCGCATCTTATTTAAGGAAATCCTGCCAAATCTCTGGGCACCTATTCTCGTCTATGCAACTTTGACACTGCCAACATATGTTGGCACCGAGGCGGCGCTGTCATTCCTTGGAGTCGGGGTGCTGCCGCCGGACACTTCATTCGGTGGCATGTTGGGTAATTCGGTCAGCTACTTCAGCGTGGTTCCGTCCTATTTATTTATTCCAGGCACCGTCCTGGTGATTCTTGTTGTCACGTTTAACCTCGTCGGGGACGCTGTCCGCGACGCCCTAGATCCCCGCGCCGGACGGGTGTGAGCCAAATGCCCACGCTTTCGGTACCGAAGAAGATCGGTAACCTGGCTGCAATCAGGCCACGGGGACGCGATGTCGTGGACCAAGGCAACTTGGTCCGATTTATTGGGAGGAAACATGGGCAAGGCTAATAAGGGCCTGCGCTTAGCGGCGGTAGGCGCAGTTGCTGCACTTGCACTCGCCGCTTGCGGCGGGGGCAGTAGTTCGAGTGGATCAGGTGGTGGAGAGCCGACAAAGGGCGGCACCCTTTACTACCTGACAAATGCCGAGCAGTTCGATCAAATCGATCCGCAACGCATCTACACGGGTGAGGATCTGGCCTTCTTCAATGGCACGATTTACCGCACCCTGACCGCTTACAAGTTCTCAGCCGATCCCACAGAAGGCACATCGATAGTGGGTGATCTTGCAACTGACACCGGCACTGTGACCAATGGTGGTAAGACTTGGGCGTTCACCATTCGCGATGGCGCTACCTTCCAAGATGGCTCACCCGTTACTTGCGCTGACGTTGCCTACGGCACCTCACGTACGTTCGCAACCGATGTCATCACCGGCGGCCCGACTTATGCCATCTCAATGCTTGACATCCCAACCTTGGAAGATGGTTCATCGGCGTATAAGGGCCCTTACACCGGCGAAGGTCAGGAGCTATTCGATAAGGCGGTTACTTGCTCGGCCGATGGCAAAACCATCACGTTTAATCTCAGTCGCCCGGTCCCGGACTTCAACTACGCGGTGACCCTGACCGCCTTCGCGCCAGTGCCCAAGGCATCGGATACCGGTGAAAAGTACGGCGATGCGCCAGTTTCATCGGGCCCGTACAAGATCGAGTCGAATAAGAACGGTAAGGGCGGCAAGATGGTGCTGGTCCGCAACGATAAGTGGGATCCAGCCAGCGATGACTACCGCAAGGCTTACCCAGATACTTGGGAAGTTGACTACGGCCTTGATGTAAAGGTAATTGACCAACGCCTAATCACCAGTTCCGGCAATGACGCCACGGCACTCGCCAATGGCGTTGAGCCAGAGCAACTGGGTGTTATTTACAAGAGCCCCACCGAGGTCAATCCGGAGTTCGCGGGCCGGGCGATCAGTGAACTCGATCCATATGTTCGCTACCTAGCGATCAACGTTCAAAAGGTGCCGAACCTTAAGATCCGCCAGGCAATTGCGGTGGCCCTTGATCGTGACGCGCTGCGGAAGAACGCTGGTGGCGATTTCGCCGGTGACTACGCGGATGGCGTCATCAAGCCGAACATGGGTGTTGACTACGCGCCATCTGGCATGTGGGAAACCTTACTCGGCGAGAAGATTGCAGACGGAGGTAATCCGGAGCTGGCGAAGAAGTTGATCGCTGCATCGGGTGAAGCTGCGCCGACGATCACCTTCGATTACCCGCAGTCTCCAACCGCTGATAAAGCGGCGGCAATTGTGGTGGACTCACTCGGCAAGGCGGGCATCACCGCCAAGCCGAACCCGATTGAGCCAGGTCAGTACTACGGCGTGGTCTTCGATCCGGAGAAGGCGCATGAATTGATCAACGCAGGTTGGGGCCCTGACTGGCCGAACGCATCGACCATCATCCCTGAGCTGTTCACGCCAACGGGTGGGTTCAACCTTTCGCAGTACGACAACGCGGAGTTCAACGCCGCTGTCGAGGCCGCAAAGATTGAGCCTGACCGCGCAAAGCAGGCCAAGATGTGGCAGGACCTCAACACCAAGGCCATGGCCGACGTCGTTGTGATCCCGACCCGCTTTGGTCGCGAGCAGCGTGTTGTTGGTAAGCAGATTGGCCCCGTGTACTTGTGGCCCGCCTATGGCTCCTGGCCGTATGGCGAGATGTACGCGGTACAGCAGTAGTTAAATTGGAGGGCGGGTGCTCAGCACCCGCCCTCCAATACTGTCCTTGTTAATTTTTTCGTCTCTCGCGTAAGCAGCCACCGAACCGATAGGAATTCAAGTTAATGAGTGCGTATGTAGTACGACGAGTGATCAGCATGATCATTTTGTTGCTGCTGCTCACCCTCGTAGTTTTCATACTTTTCAGCTTGCTCCCTACCGACCCAGCTCGCCTAACCTGCGGCAAAGGCTGCACCCCAGAAGTTCTGATAGCCAATAGGCACCGGCTCGGGCTCGATTTGCCGGTCGTACAGCAGTATTGGGAATTCATGAAGGGCCTATTCGTCGGTCGGATTTACGCTGTAGATTCACCGAGCCCGGTGGTTTGTAACGCCCCGTGCCTGGGCTACTCCTTCAAGCGGGGTGAGGAAGTCCTCGTTCTAATCAAAGATCGTTTGCCGGCAACAATTTGGTTGGCTCTCGGGGCCTTCATTTTGTGGTTGGCGGCAGGTATTTCGTTTGGAATTTACGCTGCGCTGCGCCGTGGTAGGTGGCAGGACAAAACCGTTATGGGTATTTCGCTGGCGGGGTATTCGCTGCCGTCATTCTTCTTGGGATTGATGGCTATATTTTTCATCATAATTCGGCTCCAACTATTGCCCTATCCGTCTTATGTGTCACCTTTTGAAAATCCAATACAGTTTTTTCAGACGATGCTGTTGCCGTGGATTGTGCTCGCCATTCTTTATGCAGCTTTCTACATGCGATTAACTCGAAATCAAATGCTAGAAGTGTTAGGTGAGGATTACATTCGCACCGCGCGGGCCAAGGGCCTGCCTGAGCGTATTGTCATTAGAAAGCATGCCTTGCGCGCCGGACTAACGCCAATTGTCACCGCGGCGGGCCTTGATCTGGCTGGCTTGCTTGGTGGTGCGATCATCACCGAAAGTATTTTCAGTTTGCCGGGCCTTGGGTCACTCGCGGTCAACTCGGTCAATGATGCTGATTTGCCGGTGATTGTTGGCATCACCTTGGTTACGGCAACCTTCATTATTGTCGCCAATCTCATCGTTGATTTACTTTATGCGGTAATCGACCCTAGGGTCAGGTTGGTGTGATGGCCGATACCGCGAATTCGCAGCGACCCTTCTTAGAGGTCTCGAATCTTTCGGTGCAGTTCCCGACCGAGGACGGCATTGTGCGAGCCGTTGATGGCGTCAGTTTCACGATTGAACGCGGTAAAACACTGGCCATCGTGGGGGAGTCTGGTTCAGGCAAAAGTGTTACGGCGCAAGCGGTAATGGGCCTTATCAACAAACGTAATGCCGATGTCAGTGGCGAAGTGATTTTTGACGGTGAAGACCTCGTCGCGATGTCAGATGAAGGGTTGCGCAAGTTGCGCGGCAACAAGATGGCGATGATTTTCCAAGACCCAATGTCTAGCCTTCATCCGTTTTATCGAATTGGCGATCAATTGACCGAAGCGGTCAACGCCCATGAAAAGGTATCGAAGGCGAGTGCACGTGATCGCGCCATTGAGATGCTGCATAAGGTTGGCATCCCAGCTCCGGCTAAGCGCTTTGACGACTACCCCCATCAGTTTTCGGGCGGGATGCGCCAGCGGGTGATGATAGCCATGGCGTTAATCAACTCTCCAGCGCTGCTTATCGCCGACGAACCAACAACTGCGCTGGATGTCACGGTGCAGGCGCAGATAATCGAGCTGATTTCCCAGCTGCAGCGTGAGTTCGACACCGCGGTCATTCTCATCACTCACGATCTGGGAATCGTCGCCGATGTGGCTGACGAAGTAGCTGTGATGTATGGGGCACGCGTAGTCGAGTCTGGAAATGTCGACGATATTTTCTATCACCCGCAGATGCCATATACGCTCGGACTGCTGGCCTCGATACCACGTTTGAATCAGGTGCATAGTGATCGCCTTGACCCGATCCCTGGCAACCCGCCATCGCCCCTTCGATTACCCGCCGGGTGCGTTTTTAATCCACGGTGTGTGTACCAGGATCGGGTAACCGGCGAGTTGTGCCAAACCCAGCGGCCGATACTTGAAGATGTTGGGGCTGGGCACCAAGTGCGGTGCCATCTGCCAGCAACCGAACGGCAGGCGGTGGCCGAAGTGGTCCTTAGTGCGCTTGGGAGGTCAGGTGCATGAGTGAGCTAACTGAGCCGGCCCTGTCTGGGGAGCCAGCTTTGCGGGTAACCGATTTGCGAACCTACTTCCCGGTGCGCTCCAAAGGCCTATTTCCCAAGACAGTCGGCCAGGTGAAGGCGGTTGACGGGGTTAGTTTCTCGGTTAACCCCGGCCAGACTTTGGGTTTGGTTGGCGAGAGCGGGTGCGGTAAATCTACGACCGGGCGCAGTGTCTTGCGTTTGGTCGAACCTACAAATGGGCGCATTGAGTTTGATGGCGTCGATGTTACGGAAATGTCTAGCAAAGAAATGGTGCCAATTCGCCGTAAGGCTGCGATGATTTTTCAAGATCCTTACAACGCACTGAATCCACGGCAGACAGTTGGTGCCATCATTGGGGCACCATTCGCGGTACAGGGCGTCAAGCCGCCCGGTGGAGTTCGAAAAGCCGTCCAAGAATTGATGGAGCGAGTCGGGCTGAACCCTGAGCATTACAACAGGTATCCGGCAGAATTTTCCGGCGGCCAGCGGCAGCGCATTGGTATTGCTCGAGCAGTAGCGCTGAAGCCTAAGTTCATCGTTTGCGATGAGCCAGTATCCGCCCTCGATGTATCGATTCAAGCACAGGTAATCAACTTGCTTCGAGACTTACAAGAAGAATTTGGACTCGCCTACCTATTTATTGCTCACGATTTAGCGGTGGTTCGCCAAATCGCACATCAGGTTGCCGTTATGTATTTAGGGCAAGTCATGGAACTAGCAACACGTGAAGAGCTTTACTCGAGGCCACTGCACCCGTACACCCACGCCCTGCTTTCAGCTATTCCGATCCCAGACCCACGCGCCCAAAAGCAGCGTGAGCACATCATGTTGTCGGGTGACTTACCAAGTCCGGCAGCACCGCCCTCCGGATGTGTATTTCACACCCGTTGTTTTCAGGCCCAAGATATTTGCGGGTTAGAAAAGCCCGAACTTACAGAGTTTGAGCCGGGCCATAAAGTGGCGTGCCATTTCCCGATCGTGGAGTTCTTGGGCACCGCACCGATTACGGGGCCAGACCCGGGTCTAACGAAACAAACTGGCGAGGCAGGTGAAGATCACGGGTCGAATGATTTGATCCGCGAAATCGGCACCGACTACGGGGCGGCCCCAAATACCCCGATTGATCCGGGTCCAGCCATTTGGAGATGAGTTCGGAAGAAGTCGACTTCGGCATTCAGTAAATTCTCGGCTACGACCTCCTGGGGTGTCATGTGGGTGACACCACTTAATGGCAGCACCGAATGTATTTTGCCGGCGGCAAGTAGCGCACTGGAAAACTGCAAGGTATGCGCGGCGAGCACATTGTCATCCGCCAAGCCATGGATTAGCAGGAGTGGCCGTTGCAGTTTTTCGGCCCGCGTTAATAATGATGATTGGTCATAAACCTCAGGTGATTTATTCGGATCCCCAAGGTAGCGCTCGGTGTAGGCGGTGTCATAAAGCCGCCATTCGGTCACCGGTGCCCCGGCAACGGCACAGTGGAAAATATCTGGGCGTTCTAGTACGGCAAGGGCGGCCAAGTAACCACCAAATGACCAGCCAACGATGCCGACCCGGTCAAGATCAAGGTCGGGTAATAGCACGCCGAGCGCCTCTAGCGCCGTGACTTGATCACCCAAGATGCCAATCGCCAGATCATTCTTGATCAAGCGCTCCCAGGCCGGCCCGCGCCCTGGCGTGCCGCGTCCGTCGACGACGACAACGGCGAAACCTTGGTCAGCGAGCCATTGATCGGATGCGTGACCGCCCGCGATATGGGTGACCATTTGGGCATGTGGGCCGCCATAGGGCGACATGATGACCGGGACTTTCTTAGAGCCCGGCACGTGACCGGTGGGCCAAAAAACGCAGGTGCGTAAATGTGTTGCGCCAACCGAGCTGAAGTTCGTTTTAATGGTGACGTTCGGGGTTTCTGCATGCGAAGTAATTGCGTGCACGCCCGAAGGGTGCACGACATTGAAGTCGACGCGCGGTGAAATTGAGTTAGCAGTTGCCAGTATAAAGGTGGAACCGTCGGCTACGGCGTTAGTCCAGCTTTCACCCGAGGTAAGGGCGGTCGCGGTGCCGTCATTACTGATTTGGTACAGATGTTGTTCCATCGGATCAGGTGAGGCAAGTACAAGTAACCCTTCGGCGGAAGAGTCGACAACTCCATTCACCTGCAACCCGGCCGGAGAGATGAAAACCCCGTCACGGGTGATGCGGTTCGTATCAGTCGTTGCATCAGAAATAATTTCAATAAGTGCTCCATCAGTGGCAAGACAGGGCAGTTCGCCATGGACATCAATCCACGCTGGGTCAGTGCGTACCGCTATTTCAACTAGTTGGCCATTTGCGATGTCAATTCGATTGATGCTGGCGGTTCTTTGATTACGCGTCAGTACACTCATAACGGTGCCAGCGTCGGTGACGTTAACCGTTGCTAAATATGGGTATTTGGCCAAGTCCCAGATTAATTGTTTATGCGCTCCAGCCAGGGGGATCAGCCAGAGTTCGACGGTGGGATTAGGTTCGCCGGCGGCGGGATAGCGGTGGGCAACCGGCTCATTAGCTGGTTGGGCGGGGTCACTTATCCAGCGGATCCCAACGGGTGCATTGTCTGCGCGTTCAACAATTAGCCCGGAGCCATCAGCGAGCCACCAGAACCCGCGGAGACGATCAAGTTCTTCGGCTGCAATGAAATCAGCCAAGCCCCAAGTTTCAGTGTCACCTGTGGATTGGCAAAGTAGTTGCGGTTGCGCGTCCAGCTTGTGGGAATCTATTACCCAAAGTGAGCCGTCAATCACGAAGGCAACATGCCGGCCATCCGGGCTTACTCGGGGATCAATGACAGCGCCCGGGGTGGTCAACTCCCTGGTGTGAACGGTGCTGCCGAGCACAGTCACATAGGCAATACCCGAGATCGCAAAAGCAATTACCGTTCCGGATTTATCAGTGGTGAAGTGAGTCATACCTGAAGTGACTTCGCGCATGCGCTCGCGTCGTGCCAGCTCGGCAGCGGGGAGTTCGCCGGTCGTCAGTAAAGCGGCGGCATCAACCAAGCACTGCTCGACGGGTGGGTGAACCCCCAGATCAAGTTGCCAAAGACTGCCGGCCGGATCAAGCCCGCTACTACTGCGGATGAAAAGCACGCGCTCACCAACGACTTTCAAGCCGCGGGGTCTGCCAAGCTGAAACCCTCGGGTGCGCGCCTTTTGCCTTGGGAAGGATTCTGATGAAGTCACCTGCGCATCGTGCCGCATCGGGTATGGGCCACTAATCTTCGGGCATGAGTAGACGCTTAATGCTGGTCCACGCCCATCCAGATGACGAGACCATCGGCACCGGGGTGACCATGGCCAAATACGTGGCAGCGGGTGCCGAAGTCACCTTGGTTACCTGCACTTTGGGTGAGGAGGGTGAGATCTTGTTGGAGGAGTTCGCCCATTTGGCGGCCGACCAGGACGACTTATTAGGGGCTCATCGGCAAACTGAGCTAGGTGCCGCGATGGCTGAACTTGGAGTAACTGATTGGCGGCTCCTTGGGGGCCCCGGGCGCTTTCGTGATTCGGGCATGGTGGGCACCGCGAGCAATGACAACCCCGACTGCTTTTGGCGCACCGACTTATTGGTCTCGGCAACAGAGTTGGTGCGCGTAATCCGCGAGGTGCGGCCACAAGTAGTTGTTACCTATGACGACTTTGGTGGCTACGGCCACCCAGATCACATCCAGGCGCACCGCGTGACGCATTACGCGGTCATGCTGGCCGCCAGTTCGACTTTTGATCCAGAGCTTGGGGCGCCTTGGCAGGTGACAAAGGTTTATTGGACGGCGTTCCCTAAAAGTGTTATCCGGGCCGGTATTGAGGCGATGCGGGCGCCCGGTTCTGAACACGGTGATTCGGAGTTTGCGGCTATGGATCCAGATGACATCCCTTTCGCCTGTGATGACGATTTAGTCACCACGATGATTGTCGCCCCAGAGTTCTTGCCGGCCAAGATGGCGGCACTGCGCGCCCATGGCACGCAGGTTGATGTAAGTGGGGGTTTCTTCGCCCTCGCTGACAATGTCGGCGCCGAAGCTTTCGGCACTGAGTATTACAGGCTGGCAATGGGCCCGACGCCGTCCGCCCAGCCCGAAACCGACCTATTTGCGGGTATCACTACGTGACCCGGGCGCTCCTGCTCGTTGCTCTGCTCATGCTCGGGTTGGCTACTGGCCTGCTCGGAGCGTACGAGCAGGTCGGTAGGTGGGTCACGGCCTGGCCGTGGGGCCAAATAGTAATTCCGTGGGGAATGGCCTTAATGCTGCTTCTATTGGTCCTTTTCATTAGGGGTGGCGCTTGGCTGGTGCGAACCCGGATCGGAGGCTGGGTGGTGCTAGCAGGATGGCTTGCGGGCACCATCTACCTGACAACCGAATCACCATCAGGTGACTTGGTGCTCGCAGGTGGAACTCGCCAGTGGGTCTACGTACTGGCAGGGGTAGTTCTCGGCTCGGTGGCGGCAACTTTTCCAGTAACCGAATCGCAATCGCGCTTGCGTTGATTTTCAAGGAATGTCGCTTACCATCAAGGTCACGTCTACTATGCAGTTCAAACTTGGGTCGGTAAGGGGTTGCCCGCGTGGCTGAGCATGAGCGTCAGGCTTCAGCCTGGCAGGCCTCGCGTCGGGCCTTATTCATCATCATGGGCACTGTGGTTGCCGTAGCCGCCCTTTATCTGGGCGCCATCGTGCTCGCCGGCGATGGATTTCGCTCCGGCACCATGGTCTCAGGCGTTGATATCAGCGGTCTAAGCAATCCCGAAGCAATAGAGAAACTCAATTCAACAATCGGTGCGGTGGCCCGCAAGCCACTAAGAGTGCGCACTGTTGACCACCTTTTCGTCATTGACCCGCAGGCCGCGGGGCTGAAATTTGATGCTGAGGCGACAATCGCTCAGGCCACAGGTCGCACCTGGAACCCGATCACACTCATCAGCGATTTTATGACCCAACGCGAGCTCGAGCCGATCACCTCAATTGACCAAAGTGCCTTGGATGACCAACTTGCTGGGGTCGCAACCGCAATTGATCAACCCGCGGTCGAGCCCACCTTGATAATGATTCAACGCAAGCCGGTACTGAATCCGGGTGTCGATGGTTTGGCACTTGATCAAACCGCGACCGGCGACGCGATGAAAGTCGCTTTCATGCAAAAGCGCGAGCCGATTACCGCGGTGTTGGCAGATGTACCCCCGGCGGTGTCGGAGGCCGTGGCTCTGCAAGCAAAGGCCCTAGCGCGCACCGCGATAGCTAATCCAGTCAACGTTACGGCGGGTGTCATAACCGCGACCATTGATTCGGTCGACATTGCTGATGCCTTAACTTTCACCCAAGAAGGTGGCCAACTGGTGCCGATTCTTGACGGCGCGATTTTACATGAATCAATTGCCGGCGATCTCGAGGCCGTCGAGACCCCGGGCCGTGACGCCACCTTCGAAATCGTTCGAAGGCAGCCGGTAGTGGTGCCATCACAGGTCGGTGCCGGTATCTCGGACGATGAGTTAGCACTGCAGGTAGCCACGGTAATTGGTAATCAACCACCGGACCGATCCGTTACCGTATCGATGGGCACCAGGGATCCAATGCTGACAACCGAGCAAGCGCAGCAGCTTGGTATCACCCAGAAGATCTCAAGCTTTACACAGCAGTTTCCTTATGCTGCTTATCGGGTACAAAATATTGGTGAAGCAGCTCGGCGCATCAATGGAACTTTACTGATGCCGGGTGAAACTTTTTCGATGAATGACACCATCAAGGAGCGAACTGTCGCAAATGGCTACACCGTTGGTTTCGTAATCGGCGCAGGCGGAGTTTTCGCCGAAGAACTTGGTGGCGGTGTGTCGGCGGCGACAACAACAATGTGGACCGCGGCGTTTTTCGCGGGCATGGAACGCACATTCACTCAAGCTCACTCAATCTATATCTCCAGATATCAAACTGGCCTCGAGGCCACCGTTGCCTGGGGGAGTTTCGATATGAAGTTCACCAACGACACCCCGAATGCAGTTTTCATCACCACGAAGATGACTAACACCTCAATGAATGCGACTTTTTGGGGTACCCCAACGTACGACGAAGTCAAGGCAGAGTTTGGCCCAAAGTATGATATACGCCCGTATCCGACCATCTACGACAAGACCAAGAAGTGTCTTGGGCAAGGCGGCATGGAAGGTTTCATCATCGATGTTGACCGGGTTTTCTACAAGGATGGCGCGGAGGTCAATCGCGAGACCATCACGACAAGCTACCGCGCTTCCCCGAAAGTCATCTGCGGCAAGGACCCTGACAAGGATCCAGGCAAGCCGATAAATCCTGGTAAGCCAGGTGCCACTCCGAGTGTGTCACCTTCACCGGCACCCTCGGGCGATCAGGCTGCGCCGGCGCCCGAAAGTTAGCTGAGCCGTTAGGTGGCACGGCGCCATTAACCAATCTGTTGGCCGTCGGCGGTGTCAACAACCACCACACCGAGTTCAGCTAGCGCGTCGCGCAACCGGTCACTGCCTGCCCAATCCTTGTTGGCACGCGCAGCTGCTCGTTCGGCAAGTAGCCCCTCGACTTCGAGTGAGGTAGGGGCCGGGGGTCGGCCGACATCGCGGGTGAGATCCAGGCCGAAAAGTCGATCAACGTGGGCGAAAGTCTCAAATTTAGCGCCGTCACTTAAATTGGCATCGCGCTCGACCGCGCGCAATTGCTGCAGAGCAAGGGGGGTGTCTAGGTCTTCGTTAAAAGCCTCGACAATCAACCGCACCGCGTCAGTCGCTAAAGGTGCTGAGGGCGCATTCGCCCACTGCGCAACGCGGGCTCGCCACCTGGTCAGGGTGGTTTGCGCACCTTCGATAACTTCCCAGGTGAGGTTCATTTGCTGGCGGTATCGATGCTGCAGGAAGGCGAGTCGCAAACTAAGTGGATCCAGCCCACGCGCGGCTAAATCGCTAACGAGCACGACATTGCCGCTGGATTTACTCATCTTGCGGCCCTCGAAGAGCAGGTGCTCGGCGTGTACCCAGTGGCGAACCACCTCGTGTCCGGCTATCGAATTGCTTTGGGCCCGCTCATCTTCATGATGGGGGAATCGCAGATCGATACCGCCGGTATGGATATCAATCTCGTTACCGAGGATGGCAAGGCTCATGGCACTGCATTCGGTATGCCAACCGGGGAAGCCAAGGCCCCACGGTGTCTGCCACACCAGCTGAGTTCGAGTTGGCCCAGACTGTTTCCAAAGCGCCCAGTCGGCGTGAAAGCGTTTGGCTGGACCAACTTCGCTGGTGAAGCGATGCCCGGGTCGGAGTTGATCAAGTTTATTTCCACTTAATTCGCCGTAGGTGGAGAAAGTACGAGCATCGAAGAACACCGATCCGTCAGTGCCGATGTAGGCGTTGTTACTTTCGAGCAGTTTGCTTATTAGTTCGATCATCAAGTCAATTGATTCACTGGCACGCGGGTATTCGTTTGCAGGGTAAATATTGAGTGCGGCCAAGTCACTGTGGAATCTATCTTCATAGTGGCGCGCAACCGCCAGGGCACCTTTACCTTCGGCAGCTGCCTGCTGCAACACTCGATCTTCGGTGTCACCTTGGCCTTCATCAACCCCGCCCAACCCGGTGTCGTCGGCCATATGGCCCACATCGGTGATGTTCTGGACCAGTCGAACTTGGATCTTGCTGAACTCAGCGGTTCGACGAATTATGTCGGTAAGCAAGAAGGTGCGCATATTGCCTACGTGGGCATCGCGGTAGACGGTGGGCCCGCAGGCGTAAACCCGTAGCAGCCCGGGCTGGGCCGAGATGATCGGGACCACCGAGCGTTGCATAGTGTCGTATAGGCGCACAAACCCTCCGCTGCTTAGCCTATGGCGGCCCGAGGGGATGCGCGCGAGGTTCACCGTGGTGGTTGTGTAAGTTAGGCCCGTCCAGCAAGAATCGCAGGTTGTTTTAATCAGCTCTCGGAGGCTCGGGTGACCTACACCATCGCATTTCCATGCGTGGATCTCAAAGACAATGCGTGTATTGAGGAATGCCCGGTTGACTGCATCTACGAAGGTGGCCGGATGCTCTACATCCAGCCCGACGAGTGCGTTGACTGCGGCGCCTGCGAACCGGTCTGCCCGGTCGAAGCTATCTTCTATGAGGACGATGTCCCCGAGGAGTGGAAGGAGTACACCGCGGCGAATGCGGAGTTCTTCGTCGACTTGGGTTCACCAGGTGGCGCGGCCAAACTCGGTCCGCAGGATTTTGATGCACCGCTGATCGTTAGCGTGCCGCCACAGGTGCACGACCACTGAGCGGTTCACCGGCCGACCGGTTGCCGGAGTTTCCGTGGGATGTGCTTGCACCTTTTGCGGCTCGAGCCGCGCAGCATCCAAAAGGGGCCGTTGATTTATCCGTCGGCACACCCGTTGACCCAACTCCCGCGGTGATCCAAGCGGCCCTTGCAGCCGCGGCCAATGCACCCGGGTACCCAACGACCGCTGGCTCGCCGGCGGTTCGAGAAGCGGCCGCCGGGTGGATTAATCGTCGCTTGGGCGCGACGGTGTCTGCAAGCTCGGTGCTACCTGCTATCGGCTCTAAAGAACTGGTGGCATGGATTCCGACTTTACTCGGCTTGGGCGTGGCAGATCGCGTGGTAATCCCAAAGATCGCCTACCCCACCTACGCCGTCGGCGCGGCCCTCGTGGGCGCTGAAATCATCGCTACCGATCGCCCTGAAGAAGTTGCGGCGCCCGCCTTGATCTGGATAAACACCCCGAGTAACCCAACCGGTGCGGTGCTTTCAGCTATCAGAATGGCCGAAATTGTTGCCTATGCGCGTTCAGTGTCGGCCTTGGTAGTCAGCGATGAGTGCTACCTGGAATTGGGCTGGGATGTCGACCCGGTCTCGGTCTTGCATCCGGATGTTTCGGGTGCAGATCACACCGGGGTGCTGGGGTTGTTCTCCCTTTCTAAGCGCTCGAACCTCGCCGGGTACCGATTTGGCTTCGCGGCCGGCGACCCAGAGGTGGTAGCGCAAGTACTTGCGGTGCGCAAGCACTTAGGGATGATGGTGCCGACGCCAATCCAGGCGGCCGCGGCGGCAGCACTGGATGATGATGACCACGTTGCCGAGCAGCGCGGCCGCTACGGCGAGCGGCGCCGGCTAATTTGGGCGGCGTTGGTACAAGCTGGGTTCACCATCGACCACAGCGAGGCCGGGCTCTACCTATGGGTAACGCGTGGTGAGCCTTGCTGGAAAAGTGTTAGCTGGTTCGCCGATCGCGGCATCATCGTTACCCCCGGTGACTTCTATGGCGCCGCTGGCGCCGACCATGTGCGGGTTGCGTTGACGGCGACCGATGTCGATATTGCGCAATTTGTGCAGCGTCTTGGCGCCTCGTGACTCATGTCACCAGCAAGGTTTGGAGGCGGGGTCTTGGTGTGGCTCCACCATCGGTATTCTCAGGTCTAGGAGGATTAAGTGGCTGACGCCGTGTTGAAGTATTCAGGTGGAGAACTACCGCTCACCGAGGTTCCGGCGTCTGTTGGTGCCAGTGGTTTTAATATCGCTACGCTGTTGGCCACCACTGGCAATGTCACCCTTGACCACGGTTTCGTCAACACCGCAGCGTGTTCATCCGCGATCACCTACATCGATGGTGACGCCGGCATTTTGCGCTACCGCGGATACCCGATCGAACAACTTGCTGAGCAGTCCAGTTTCTTGGAGACCTCGTACCTTCTCATCTACGGGTACCTGCCATCGCAGCCTGAACTTGACGATTTCAAGACCAAAATCCGCAAGCACACAATGCTGCATGAGGAGTTGCGCCAATTCTTTGACGGCTTTCCGCGTGATGCCCATCCGATGCCGGTGCTTTCCTCGGCAGTGTCTGCGCTCTCGACTTTCTACCAAGACTCACTTGATCCCTTTGATCCGCATCAGGTCGAAATCTCAACCATTCGATTGCTGGCAAAGGTGCCAACCATCGCGGCCTACGCATACAAGAAGTCCATCGGCCAGCCTTTCTTGTACCCGGATAACTCACTTGGATTTGTTGACAATTTCTTACGTATGACATTTGGGGTTCCGGCCGAGGATTACGAAGTCAATCCGATTGTGTCCAGCGCGCTCAACCAATTGTTCTTATTGCACGCTGACCATGAGCAGAACTGCTCAACCTCGACGGTCCGATTGGTCGGTTCGTCGCACGCCAATATGTTCGCTTCGGTATCAGCCGGCATCAACGCACTTTTTGGCCCACTTCACGGTGGCGCAAACCAGGCCGTACTTGAAATGCTGGAGAAAATCCACGCATCCGGTGGGGGCGTCAACACTTTCATCCGCCAGGTCAAGGATCGTCAAGATGGGGTCAAGCTCATGGGCTTTGGCCACCGGGTCTACAAGAGTTACGACCCGCGCGCGGCCATCGTGAAGAAGACGGCGTATGAAGTATTCGAGGCAATGAACGTCAGTGATCCGTTACTCGACATTGCGCTGCGACTTGAAGAAGTTGCCTTAGCCGACGATTTCTTCATCTCACACAAGCTCTACCCCAATGTGGATTTCTACACGGGCCTGATCTACAAGGCAATGGGCTTCCCGCCTCGGATGTTCACCGTGTTGTTCGCGCTCGGCCGGTTGCCCGGGTGGATTGCCCAGTGGCGCGAGATGATCGAGGATCCCGCGACGAAGATCGGGCGTCCGCGCCAAGTTTACACCGGTGAAGACCTGCGTGACTATGCGCCGATGGGCACCCGCTAGCCCAATTCGAGACGCAGTGCGCCAGGGAAAAGCCGCGGCTCCGCCGGCCTAGACCAAAACCCTCAGCAAGTGGCGGTTGACCTTGATCGGATGGTTAAAGCCCGTCTTGGCAGGTTTCGCCACCATAAAGCTGAAGTTCTCAGGGGTTTTACGGCTGCCTACCCCGGACGGTTTTACCAACGGCGCGCTGGACCGATACCGTGGGGCAGGTGAGTGGAGTTGCACACCCGATGGGGCCGGAGCCCCCGTGGGTTTATTGGCTCCGCCGGGCAATCATCCTTCTTGCCGTTCTAACCTTGCTGGTCGGCGTCTTCTGGCTCGTTACCGGCCGCGGGTCATCAAGAACCGGTTCAACTCCGGTGGCGGTGTCACCGTCGGCTGCGGCAACGGCAAGCTCCGCCGCTTCACCCACGTCAACGGCTTCGCCTGAACCGGCAACACCGACTGACTGCCTAGATAGCGCAATTGTGGTCGAAGCGAGTACCGATTCCAGCAAATATGTTGTTGGTGAAGCCCCGCAACTTACTTTGACCATTGGCAATATCGGCGAGGTTTCATGTCTGCGTGATGTTGGGCCCAAGGCTAATGAGTTGGAGATCACTTCGGGCGGGTATCATGTGTGGTCGAGCGATGACTGCAATGCGAGCAATAAGAGCAAGATTGCGGTCCTAAAGCCGGGCGAGAAAGTTGCCTCGAGTATCACCTGGGACGGCCAAACCACCCAAAAGGGCTGCCCGAGTGACGGTAAAGCAGCAAAGCAGGGGCGTTATGATCTCGTCGCGCGCAACAGTGACGTCAAGAGCGAAAAAGCCAAGTTCACACTAAGCAAGAAGTAATGGATCGGTACCGGAGGCAAGGATGAACAGCGGTTTATCTAAGTTGTCTTATCGATCAACGGACAGCGTGCTCTCGGCGTACTCAAAAAATTCGGTTCTTAGTATTGGCTCAATCGGATCAGTCTTGTCAATAGGCTCAATCGGATCCGCGGTTTCGCTGCTTTCGGTAGGGTCATTTGCAAGCGTTGTTTCAATACTTTCCGGGGCCTCGAAATTTGCAATTATGAAGTGGCGCTCGAACTAACGCTTTGATTCGCTCGCAAGTTTGCGCGCCACCGCGAGCGCCTCACTCAGCGAGGCAACTTCATGCCCGCGAATAACAGGTGCATTCAAATCACTTTTTGCATCTCGGGGGATAATCGCATCGGTAAAACCAAGGCGCGCGGCTTCGGCTAGTCGGCGGGTCAGGGCCGTAACTTTACGAACATCGCCGGAGAGTCCGACCTCACCGATTGCAATTAGGCCGCTTGGAAGGGCAATATCGTTAACGCTACTGGCGATGGCAAGCGCGATAGCCAGGTCGGTCGCAGGTTCAAGCAGGCGTACTCCGCCCACCGTTGCCACGAAGCAATCGGAAGTAGCAAGTTTCAATCCAGAACGCCGCTCAAGTACTCCCAACATCATGGCAATACGCGCCGAGTCAAGGCCACTGGTTACTCGACGGGGCTGCGGCGCACTGGATGGCGCAATAAGTGCTTGCACTTCGGTGACAAGTGGGCGGCGACCTTCAACCGTGACGGTTACACAGGTGCCGGGCGCGGGTTCATGGCGATCACCGAGGAACAAGCCGCTTGGATCGGCGAGCCCGATAATGCCATCGTCAACAAGTTCAAAGCACCCAATTTCATCGGCGGGCCCGAAACGATTTTTTACGGCGCGCACTAAACGCAAGGTGCTGTGCCTGTCGCCCTCGAAGTAGAGCACAACATCAACAAGATGTTCAAGGGCACGCGGCCCGGCAACACTGCCGTCCTTTGTTACATGTCCGACGATTATTGCGGTCATGCCGCGGGATTTTGCGGTGGCGATAACTGAGGCGGCGACTTCACGCACTTGGGTAACTCCACCAGCAGCGCCGTCGATCTCGGCACTCGCGATGGTTTGCACGGAGTCAAGGATCAGCAAACTGGGTTCGAGCGACTCAACGTGACCGAGCACGCTACCTAAGTCGGTCTCCGCGGCCAGATATAGATCGTCGGCAAGTGCCCCGATGCGTTCGGCGCGCATGCGCACCTGCGCGGTGGACTCCTCTCCGGTTACATAGAGGGTCAAGTTCCCGGCTTCGGCCCAACGCGAGGCGACGTCAAGTAGCAGTGTTGACTTTCCGACACCGGGTTCACCGGCTAACAAGATCACCGCGCCGGGTACCAGCCCACCACCCAAGACCCGATCGAATTCACTAATGCCGGTAGCGGTGGCCTTTGCCGCGGTGAGATCTACGGAGCCAATGGGTAGTGCGGGGGTGCCGGCTTTGGCGGCCGTGGTACCTCGAGTCCGAGTAGCACCTATTTCATCAACGGTGCCCCAGGCTTGGCACTCACCGCAGCGTCCGGCCCATTTAACGCTGGTCCAACCGCAATCACTGCAGCGATAGGAGGGGGTCTTCGGTGCGGTGCGGGCCACGGCGGTATCGGTAGTGGTTATCTAGACGTGACGGGCGGGTCGGCCGGGTGCGGGGTCAGGCCGGTGGTGTCGGTAATCGTTAACAGCAGTTTTTCGCGGGCTGCGCAAAGACGCGCCAACTCTGAGTAGGCCGGTAGGCCGATGAGCGCCACGATCTCATCACGCGATGATAGGTAGACAGCTTCGGTACCAACATGGGCCTCGGTATTGCTGCTGCAGTACCAATCCAGATCGTGGCCACCGGCCCCCCAGCCGCGGCGGTCATATTCACCAAGTACAACAACCACGCGCTCGACTTCGTCCTCGTATTTGCGGTTTTCGTAGGTCCGGCGAAGGGGCAACTGCCAACACACCTCGGGCTTGGTCTCGACGAAGGAGATGCCCTCACGAGCCGCCAGGTGGTGCAGCGCGCAGCCGTACCCGCCTTCAAAGTCCTTTTGGTTGTGGAAGATGCAGGCACCGTTATGAACCGCTGTTTTACGGGCCCCATCCTCCTTTTCGACCCAGCCTTTTTTCTTCCCGATATTGATGTTCTGCCACAGGTCGCCATCAAGTTTCTCGACCCAGCGAGCCACCCGCTTCTCATCCTTCTTCTCGGAGAAATGGGCTCCGAGCGTGCAGCACCCGGCATCTGGGGCATCCGCGTAGATACCTTTGCAGCCGCGGCCGAAAATACAGGTCCAGCGCGAGGTCAACCAGGTTAGGTCGGCGCGGATTAGCTGGTCGTCGTCAGCAGGATCAACAAACTCGACCCACTGGCGTGGAAAGTCTAGGGAAACTTCAGGCATGCGGCACACTCTAGGGGGGTGTGCATAAGGGGGCGCGCCCACGTCCATGTGCGCGATCGGTGGTGCCTGCCGGTACGGTCTCCCTATGCGGCTGGGCGTGCTAGACATCGGGTCAAACACGGTGCACCTGTTACTTGTTGACGCGCACTACGGAGCAGCACCCATCCCGGCTTCGAAACTAAAAATGCCCCTTCGATTGGCTGAGCATCTGACCCCTGACGGGCGCATCGACGACTTGGCGGTTGATGAGCTCATTGGGTTCATTCGCGAGGGTCAGCAACTGTCCGAAGATAAAGGTGCCACCGAGGTAATGGTGTTTGCAACATCGGCCATCCGTGATGCCGGCAATGGCGAAGATGTGCTGCGCCGCGTACACGATGCCACCGGGATTTCAATTGACGTGCTAACCGGTGAAGCCGAGGCGCGAATGACATTCCTCGCGGTACGTCGCTGGTTTGGTTGGTCGACCGGACGCTTACTCGTGGTCGATATCGGCGGTGGGTCACTTGAACTAGCTTCAGGGGTGGACGAAGAACCAGACGTTGCCGTGTCTTTGCCACTCGGTGCCGGCCGGATGACTCGCGCGCACTTGGTCGGCGACCCTCCAACTTCGGATTCACTACGTGATCTACGTCGACATGTGCGTGCTGAAATTGCAGCGGTAACCGGGCGCATCTTGCGCGCCGGGGAGCCCAGCATTGCGGTGGCCACCTCAAAGACATTTAGGCAATTGGCGCGCATCGCTGGCTCAGCACCTTCAACCGACGGCATGTATGCCCGGCGCTCCTTAAGTGTTACCGATCTTCAGTCATTGGTGAATAAATTGAGCGGCTTGACCGCGGCTGAACGCGCCAAACTGCCAGGAGTCTCGTCGGCGCGCGCGGGCCAGTTGGTCGCGGGTGCCGTGGTTGCTGAAGCCGTCATGGATTTACTCGACATTAAAGAGTTGGTGATTTGCCCGTGGGCCTTGCGGGAGGGCGTAATTCTTCATCGCATGGATCGCCTACCTACATGACGATGGTCGCTTCGGGGTTGACGAGCGCTGAAGTAGCTGAGCGGGTGGCTGCGGGTCGGGTAAACCATTCACCTGATGCAAACAGTCGAAGTATCAGCGACATCATCAAGGCCAACACATTTACCTGGTTCAACGGTCTGATCGGGATCATGTGGGTAGTAATGCTGGTGATTGCTCCTATTCAGGATTCGCTCTTTGGTTTCGTAATTGTCGCGAATACCGGGATCGGCATTATTCAGGAGTATCGGGCATCCCGTGCGCTAGCCAAGCTGGCGGTCATTGGCGAAGCAAAACCAGTCGTCCGACGTGACGGTATTGATGTTGCTGTCAGCGCACACGACGTAGTACTCGATGACGTCATCGTTTTGAAGACCGGTGATCAACTCGTTGTTGATGGAGTCGTCCTCCATGCCGATGGACTTGAAATTGACGAGAGCCTGCTGACCGGTGAGGCTGACCCGGTTGATATGCAAATCGACGCGCAGGCGATGTCTGGGTCTTTCGTAGTTGCCGGTTCAGGTCTCTACCGAGCCACGCGCGTTGGCCGTGACTCATTCGCTGCCGGATTAACCGAGCAGGCCAAGAAGTTTCACCAAACCAACTCTGAGCTGCGTGACTCGATAAACAGGTTCATCCGGCTCCTGTCGTACCTGCTCCTACCTGTTGGGCTGTTGCTGTTCTTCTCGCAGTGGCTGCGCGCTGACCTGCCAATTAAAGAGGTCTTGCGCGGCACTATCGCTGGCATGGTGACGATGGTGCCTGAAGGTCTGGTGCTCCTGACAAGCATCGCGATGGCTGTCGCGGTCATCCGGCTCGCCGCGAAGAAAGTGTTAGTCCAGGATCTTCCGGCGGTAGAGGTACTAGCGCGGGTTGACACCATTTGTGTCGATAAGACGGGCACACTTACCGAGCCTGGTATGCAGGTGCGTGAGGTGCTGTCGTTGAGAGAAAACGTGAATATCAGTGAGGCGCTGGGTGCTTTGGCGGCTGTCGAATCCAGCCCAAATCCGACCCTGCAGGCCGTTGGTGCGCGGTACCCGAACCCATTGTGGACTGTTCAAACAAGTGTGCCTTTCTCAAGTTCTCGAAAATGGTCAGCCGCGACGTTTGCAGACCATGGGTCGTGGGTTGTTGGTGCTCCTGAAATGCTGCTTGCCGATGGTGACCAAGTTCGAAGCCGGGCTGACGGCATTGCGGGCGATGGCGCACGGGTACTGCTACTTGGTACCAGCGACATAAACCCAGATGCTGAACGTGGCCCAGGCCGCATCACCCCGGTGGCACTCGTAGTTATTGATCAAACCTTGCGGCCGGATGCCGCCGAAACTGTTGCCTATTTCCTCGAGCAAGATGTTCGCGTCAAAGTTATTTCGGGCGACAATGCGGCAACTGTTGGTGCAATTGCGGTGCAGGCCGGAGTCCCAGGCGCTGAAAACCCTCTTGATGCTCGCACGTTGCCGGAAGACACGGCCGATATCGCGAAGGTACTGGAGACCGCTTCAGTTTTCGGTCGCGTAACACCAACGCAGAAGCAATCGATGGTTGAGGCACTGCACCTGCAAGGCTGCACGGTGGCGATGACCGGTGATGGCGTGAACGATGTGCTGGCGCTCAAGAGCGCCGATCTCGGCATTGCGATGGGCTCAGGCTCTGGGGCCACTCGCGCTGTTGCCCAACTAGTGCTCCTGGACGATAAGTGGTCGGTAATGCCAAGTGTGGTGGCTGAAGGCCGGCGCGTATTAGGGAATATCGAACGCGTTGCTGATGTGTTCTTAACCAAGTCGTTCTACGCAATCTTCATTTCCATTGCCACCGGAGTCTTTGCGGTTGCCTTCCCATTCTTGCCCAGACATCTTTCGCTACTCGGCGCACTGACGATTGGTATCCCTGGTTTCTTCTTGGCCTTGATGCCAAACACCGAGCGCTTCCGCCCCGGGTTCTTCAAGCGAGTATTGGTGTTCGCGGCACCGGCCGGAGCTATCGCAGCGCTGGCCGCATTCACCAGTTATGGCCTGGCATTAAATATTGGCGAGCCATTACCTAGTGCGCAGTCAGCGGCGACCGTAACACTGTTCATGGTCGCCACGGCGGTCTTGGTGCAAAGTGCTCGACCACTGAATCTAATTCGAATTGGGATTGTTGCCCTCATGATTTTGCTATTTCTTGGTGTGCTGTTCGTGCCATTCTTCTCAAAACTATTTGCGCTTTCCCTTGGCCCAGAGCGCTACAGCCTCGTCGCAATTGTGGTTGGACTAGTTGGTGCCGGATGTATTTGGGTGATGACAATCATCACCGATAGGTGGCGTCGGTAGTGAGTCCACTTATCGGCCTATCTACCTCGTCAGTTTATCCAGAAACCACAGCCGCCGCTTTCGAAATTGCCTCTTCGCTTGGCTACGACGGCGTCGAAGTAATGGTTGGAACTGATTCAATAAGCCAAGATGTTGATGCACTGGCGGCTTTGGTTGACCACTATCAATTGCCGGTGCTGTCAATACATGCCCCGTGCCTGTTGGTCACTCAGCGCGTGTGGGGCACCGATTCATGGGCTAAATTGCGCAGGGCACAAGCCGCTGCTGAGCTACTCGGCGCGTCAACGGTGGTGGTGCACCCACCATTTAGGTGGCAGCGTGAGTACGCGCGTACTTTCGTGGGCGGGCTGGAGGCCATGCGTAGTGAGACCGCCGTGCAATTTGCGGTAGAGAACATGTTCCCGTGGCGTGCGGTTTCGCAAAGGTTGCCAGCCTATTCACCGGGCTGGGATATCCGCGACGAGGATTACCCGCACACCACCCTTGATCTATCGCATACCTCCGTTTCCGGAAGCGATGCGCTGCAATTCGCTCGCGATCTTGGTGATCGACTCAGCCATCTGCACCTAGCCGATGGCAGTGGCTCAGTACGCGATGAGCATTTGGTGCCCGGCCGAGGTAACCAACCTGCTGGTGCGGTACTCAGCTACTTAGCTACAACCGGCTTCGCCGGCTCGGTCATCGTCGAAGTAAGTACCCGGGGTGCGGGGTCACGTGAAATTCGCGAGAGTGATCTAACAGAGGCCCTTGCCTTTGCCAGGTTGCACCTGCGGCAATAGCTTGTCACTGATCGCCCCCGAAGGCGCCACTGCGTTGCCGAAAATTGCGCAGGCGGGCAATTCGTAGTCCGCGCTGGGCCTGCTACCCGCTCGAACCTTCATCGCTGGGCCTTGTACCTGCTCGAACCGTCATCGCTGGGCCTTGTACCTGCTCGAACCGTCCGCGCTGGGCCCGGTACCTGCTCGAACCGTCATCGCTGGGCCCGGTACCTGCTCGAACCGTCATCGCTGGGCGCGCTACCTGCTCGAACCGTCATTTATTGACGGTTTTTTGACGGTTTCAGCAGGTTAAAGAATCGGGCACTTGCTGAGCGGCGGTCAGCACCGGTGCCCGGTACGGTGATGGGCATGGCTGAGCCTGACTTCACCTCATCGATTTTGGGCGCTGCTCGGGCGGTACTGGGCGCTCGAGGCTATGCCAACACCACCATCAAGGCGGTGGCCGCGGCGGCCGGAGTTGCCCCAGGGGTTGTTCGATCGCTATACGCCAACAAGGAGCAATTACTGGCAGCGGCTATCCGGGTGCCATTTGATCCGTCCGGCAGCATCCCTAAATTAATTGCTCCGGGTCTTGATGGCATGGGTGAGCGTTTGGTGCGCCTAACGTTGCAACTTAGCGGCGATGAGAAAGTGCGCAAGGACGCCACCAATTTGGTGCAGTCGGCACGCGAGTCTTCCGGAGTTGAGCAGCTGCGAGTTCTAACCGACTACCTGCAGGCCACCTTGCTTGATCGGGTGGTCGGGGCAATTGGCGTTCCAGATGCGCGCATGCGCGGCGCTTTAATTACCGCGTACTTAGCCGGGGTGGCTGCGACACGATCGATATTGAACGTGGAGCCACTTGCTTCAGCCACTGACGAGCTTGTAGTGGCACTTGTTGCACCCGCTATCCAACGACTACTCGACCCAACACAGCCACTTGCTGCCAAGGATGCGGCCGGGGAGCCATAAGGTCATCTGGTGCCAATAGTTCGCAGTATCTTCGAGCAGATTGCCAAGAACGATGCCCTCGGGGCGTTCATAGCAGGTACGCCGGTTGGCCGCGAGTTCGTGCACCGGGTTGCCGGGGGTGAGCAAGTCGAAGATGTAATTGAAGCAGCGCAACTTTTGGCCGACTCTGGACGCCTCATTAGTTTGGAGCGTGCGTTCCGCGGCGACATCGAAGAGTCAGAGAGCACCTTGGTCTTTGCCGACTACGCAATGGCCGTGAGCGCGCTAGCTTCAACATCCTTAGCGCGCATCTCCGAGGTGGCAATTCTCCCGGAGTTCGTACTTGGTGGACGTTCCAGAGTCGCGCCGCTGAGGCAATTGTGCGCACAGGCGCAGGCCAGTCAAGTAGGTGTGATGATTGGGATGGGTCCCGCTGATTTGGTTGATGAGACGATTGATCTAGTTGGTGGATTACGCTCAGATGGCTTCGACGTTGGAGTGACGTTGCAGTCAGTGCTAAGACGTACCGAAATAGATTGCGAAACCTTCGGGGGTCGGGTGCGCCTTGTTAAAGGGGCACATAGCTCTGGCTCACTTGATCGATTCGGCCCGGCGATAGAAGTGGACAAGTCGTATATCCGCTGCGCCAAAGCCCTGTTGAGAGCAAATGCTGAATCTGGTTTTGCCACCCATGACCCCCGCCTAATTGAGATCATCCAGACGGTCGCCGCTCGGCTTCATCATGAAAAAGGCAGTTACGAGTTCGCCATGTATTACGGCCGCAGTTCGGGGTTGCAGCAGCGGTTGGTCGACGCGGGTGAGGCGGTTCGGGTGTATATCCCGTTCGGCCCGCAGTGGTTCGGCCGCCTCGTGGGAGGCTTGGCCGAAAGACCGTCCGGTTTACTCCCGGCGATCAGGTCGCTGCTGCCAGGTGCCTGATAACCGTTTATCGAAAGGAAATGACGTGACACGAATCGCGGTCCTTGGCGGCGGGGTGATGGGCGAGGCGCTAATCGTTGGCCTACAACACCAAATGAACCCTTCTCCGATTATCGTGGTCGCCGAAAAACGACCGGATCGATCGGCTGAGCTAATTGACCGGTTTGGTGTGACGATTGCTGCTCCGGCTGACGCCGTAATTGATGCCGACGTGGTAATCATCGTGGTTAAGCCGCAGGACATCCGCGCGGTAGTAAATGAGATTGCAACTGGCGTGGCCGACGGCGCCTTGGTTATTTCCATTGCTGCCGGCATCACTACTTCGTCAATTGAAGAAGTAATCCCGCAAGCTAATGTGGTGCGGGCAATGCCAAATACGCCGGCGCGAATTGAACTTGGGGTCACCGGGATTAGTGCAGGTGCCAATTGCGCTGCATCGGCCGCGACCCAAGCTGCGGGGTTACTGGCATCAGTTGGTACCGTCATTTTGGTGCCCGAAGATTTACAAGACGCAATAACCGCAGTTTCCGGCAGTGGCCCGGCATATGTTTTCTATTTAGCTGAGGCCCTGATGGCTGGTGCGCTGGAGGTGGGGCTAAGTGCGAAAGATGCTCGAACCGCGGTGGTGCACACCCTGCTCGGCGCAGCCCACCTACTTGAGGTAAGCCACGAAGAGCCAGCGGTGCTGCGCGGCAAGGTCACCTCACCCGGTGGCACCACCGCGGCGGCCATAGCGGTGTTGCAAGAGCATGACGTCCTGGACACTTTCGTAGCGGCGATCAAAGCCGCACGGGATCGAAGCCAGGAGTTAGCTAGATCGTGAGCAGACGGTTAGCCGTGCTCAGGTGGGTCGCGGTCGGTGGGGGAGGCTAATAATGGCGAGATCACCTGCCGCGGGCCTGGCCCCAACTAATTACCAAAGCCAGCGGCCACCGAGTGGATCCGTAGGCTGAACTCCCAAAGCTGAACTCCCCAAGGTGGGTCCGAATGGCGGATTGGGGCACCCGGTGGCCCAATTCTTTCGCGAAGGGTTATCGCCCAAGTGGTGCGGTGGACTAGGAGATAAGAGATTCCAGATCCATCTTTTTCCTAATTTGGGGGTTGGCGGCCGAAGCCGATGGCTGGGTATCACGACCGGGTCGAAATGATTTCTTTAGCAATTTGGCAAACCACCTTTCCCTGTGGCCCCGGGTGCCACTAGTGTTCGGTTTCTGATCACGCATCGGCAGGGGAGCCGAAGCGGACTACCTGCAGAAAGTTCGGTGCAAAATGACCAGTAACGTCGAGCGCGGCTTTGCCGAGGTTCGCTTCCTGACCGTTGCCGAGGTTGCCTCGGTAATGCGGGTTTCGAAGATGACCGTTTATCGATTGGTGCACGGCGGTGAGCTCCCCGCGGTCCGCGTTGGCCGCTCCTTCCGGGTGCCAGAGCAGGCCGTCCACGACTACCTTCGGGACTCCTTCGTGGAGACCGCCTGAGGCTCCAGATAGGCTGCAGGTTGCTGGTGCGCGTTCCTGGGATTCCTGAACGCATTTTTCGAACGGCGAACGCGAGGATTTTTTAATGGGCTCAGTGGTAAAGAAGCGCCGCAAGCGGATGGCAAAGAAGAAGCACCGCAAACTGCTGCGCCGTACCCGAGTTCAGCGCCGCAACAAGGGCTAGTCTGGCCCCGGTAACAAGTCACCGCGATCAGCCAGCTAGGGGGTCGGTAATGGGGCGCATAGTCCTAGTCACCGGTGTCTCGCGTTATCTCGGTGGGCAAATTGCCCGAATCCTCGCTAAGGATCCGAGTATTGATCAGGTCATCGGTGTTGACGTAGTACCGCCGAAAGTTAAGTTGGCGCAGATGCAGTTCGTCCGCGCCGATATCCGAAACCCAGTTATTGCCAAAGTCCTTGGCGAGGCCGGCGTCGACACCGTGGTCCACATGGGGGTGATTGCTACCTCGAGGCAGGCCGGTGGTCGGGCGACCATGAAAGAAATCAACGTCATCGGCACGATGCAGTTACTCGCGGCCTGTCAGCGCACCCCTAGCGTCAAGGCATTAGTTGTGAAGTCGTCAGCTTCGGTATATGGAAGTGGGCCAAAGGACCCAGCGATGTTCACCGAAGAGATGCAGCCTCGGCATACCCCGCGGTCAGGGTGGGCGAAAGACTCGGTTGAGGTGGAGGGATTCGTACGCGGTTTTGCGCGCCGACGGCCAGATGTGGCCGTCACCACTTTGCGGTTCGCGAACATCATTGGCCCTGGTATCGATACGGCGATGACCACCTATTTTTCGCTACCGGTGATACCGACGGTGTTGGGGTTTGATGCTCGGTTGCAATTCATTCATGAAGATGACGGCCTTGAGTTCGTTAAGCGTGCCGTGTTGGGTAGTTATGCCGGGACTTTCAATGTCGCGGGCAGCGGCATTTTGATGCTGTCTCAGGCGATCCGTCGAACAGGCCACAAACGCGTTTCACTTCCGGAGTTTTTGTTCATGCCGGTCGGCCGCAGCATTAGCAGTGCTGGGCTAATTGATTTCACCACCGAACAGGTGCGTTACTTGACTTTTGGCAGGGTACTTGACACCTCTCTTGCCCAAACGACTTTTGGGCACACTCCGATGTATTCAACTCCGCAAGCATTCGCGAGTTTTCTTGCTCGACGCGAGGTGTCAGTTGCCTAACGCAAAAATAATTCCGATTCACGGGGACGACCCGATCGTCCCGCGCCTTGTTGCAGACCTTGAGCCAGATGTAATGGCACGCCTGATGGAGTTCTGGGAATTCTTGCAGCGCAGGCTAGCCGGAGATTATTCAGTTGACGATTTTGGTTTTGATCCGGAGTTCAACGACAAGGTACTGATGGCCTTGGTGCGTCCGATCTACAAGTCTTGGTTTCGCGTTGAAGCGTCTGGCCTCGAAAATGTACCGGACGAAACCGGGGCATTGGTGGTGGCGAATCATTCCGGTGTTATCGCCTTTGATGCGGTTATGACACAACTGGCACTCCTAGATGAGCATCCCGCCCATCGCCATCTACGCATGCTCGGATCAGACCTCGTGTTCCAGAGCCCGTTCCTGGGTGAGATCGCCCGAAAGGCAGGGCACACCTTGGCCTGCCATCCCGATGCGGAGCGCCTATTAGGTGATGGCGAGATTGTGGGCGTTTGGCCGGAGGGCTACAAGGGCATTGGCAAACCATTTGCTGAACGCTACAAACTGCAGCGTTTCGGCCGCGGCGGTTTTGTAGCAGCGGCACTTCGGACGAAGACCCCAATCATTCCGACCGCCATTGTAGGCGCCGAAGAAACGTACCCGATGATCGCGAATGCGACCGTAGTTGCTCGGCTACTTGGTTTGCCGTACTTCCCGATTACGCCGACTTTCCCACTACTTGGCCCACTTGGATTGATCCCACTGCCGAGTAAGTGGTTCATTCACTTTGGTGAACCAATTTACACCGACCAATTTCCAGAAAATGCTGCTGACGACCCGATGCTGGTATTTGACTTGACCGATCAGGTTCGTGAGCAAATTCAGCAGACTCTTTATCGACTCCTGATGCAGCGCACTTCGGTTTTCGGCTAGCGCTTGCGCCGGCCTATTGCGTAACCGATGGCCAAGCCGAACGCAATGCCACCCGCCACTGACAAACCTGGTGCGGAGTACTCCTTGATCTGCGCGCGCCGGCGAAAATCCCGTATCACCCAATTATTTTCGCGAGCATGTGCCCGCAGGGTTGAGTCAGGATTAACAGCGACGGGATTGCCCACGGCTGAAAGCATTGGAATGTCATTTGATGAATCCGAGTATGCGGAGCAGGCGCTGAGGTCTAGGCCTTCGCGGGCTGCGAGAGATCTGATGGCTTCAGATTTTGCCAGGCCGTGCAGCGGGGGCCCGTTTAGCCGGCCGGTGTATATCCCGTTCTTGACTTCCGAAACCGTGCCTAGTGCACCGGTAAGACCTAAACGTCGCGCCACCATGGTTGCCAGTTCAACCGGGGTCGCGGTTACGAGCCAGACTTGCTGCCCGGCATCAAGATGGGCTTGGGCAAGCGCCAGCGATCCGGGGATGAGTTTGTCGACCATGCTCTCGTCGAAGATCGCTTCGCCGAAAGCATTTAGTTCTTCGACACTTCGTCCTTGCACGAACGAGAGCGCGGCCTCGGTAACCGAAGCTATATCTTCGAGATCCTCGGACCCGCTGACCACAAACTTCACTTGCTTGACGGCGAAGCCAGCGATCTCCGGCATCGTGAAATATTTGCGTTTGGCTAAGCCGACGGCAAAGTGGAACACACTCGCCCCGCGGATGATCGTGTTATCGAGATCGAAGAAGGCAGCGCTGTGCGCCTGCCCGTGCGGGCTAGACGACTCCTTCCCCGCTTTAGCCGAAGCCTCGCCGGCACGGCGATAGGCCGAGAGCACATCGAGGTTTCCGGTTTGGGTCGTGGGCGCTGCGGGCGGATCCGGTGCCGTCATAGGCTGAGCGTACCTAGGGGAGCGGCTCCTGCACAGGCATGGAGGGAGGAGTTGGCATGACACCGAACTCCAACGTGGCTGAATTTGTCCGAAATTCGGCACGCAATTACCCAACCCAAGTTGCCGTCATTGATTCAGATCGGACCTTGACTTGGGCAGAACTTGATGCGCAGATTGATGCATTCGCGTGCGGTCTAATACAGCGCGGTTTGCACGCGGGTGAACGGGTAGCTGGTCTTCTTGGTAACTCAGCTGATTTTGTCGTTGCATATTTCGGTATCTTGCGCGCCGGCCTTGTTGCTGTTCCACTCAACCCGGCCTACACGGCGCCGGAGATCGCGCTACTAATAGCTGATTCGGGTGCGCGACTCTTGCTCGTAGACGAAGGCACTGCGGCTACCGCCAACGCGGCAACGGCATCACTTGCGGCATGCGAAGTGATTGTCTTGGGAAGCAGACCCTGGCTGGAAATCCTCGAAACTGGTTCGCAACTGGTACTCGCCGAGCAAGTCACCCCGACGAATGCACTAGCACTTCTGCTTTTTACCGCAGGCACCAGTGGGCGCCCAAAGGGGGCAATGCTCACTCACGGCGCCCTACGTGCGAATGTCGAGATGATTAGGTCATTGCAGGATCCACCCGCGGTGCAGCACAGTGATGTAGTACTGCTCGTACTGCCAATGTTCCACGTTTACGGGCTCAATGCCGCACTTGGCTTAGCGGCATCGGCCGGGGCAACTTGCGTAGTACTAGATCGCTTTGACCCGGTCGGTAGCCTTGAAGTCATCACTAAGCACGGGGTCACTACCGTCGCTGGTGCACCCGGCATGTATCAGGCCTGGTGTCAGGTACCCGCTGCCCGCGAAGCCCTTGCCGGTGTTCGACTATTCACCAGTGGTGGTTCACCGTTGCCACCTCGAGTATTCGAAGAGTTTGCCGCGACCACCGGCCAAGAAATCTTTGAAGGCTATGGCATGACCGAAACTGCCCCGGTCGTCGCGACAACTTTGGTCTCGGGCGTGCCCAAGCCCGGTTCAGTTGGTCGGCCGTTGCCCGGGGTGCAGGTGCGGTTGGTCCATGATGAAGGTTCTGACTCTGGGTCCGACGCCGAAGAAGGGGATCCGGGTGAGATGTGGGTTCGAGGTTCATCGGTATTTAGTGGCTATTGGCCGGATGGGGTTGGCGGGTCCGACTCTGACGGCTGGTTCCGTTCCGGTGACATCGCATTCTTCGACGCGGATGGGGACCTACATATTGTTGATCGCCGACGTGAAGTGATTTTGGTTAGCGGCTTCAATGTTTATCCACGTGAAATCGAAGTTGCCATTGATTCGATGGATGCGGTAGCTGAAGTTGCCGTGATCGGAGTGCCGGACGACGCGACCGGCGAGGCAGTTACGGCGCTCGTGGTTGCAGTTCCGGGCGTGGCACTTTCGGTAGGAGATGTGGCTGCGTATTGCGCCGAGCGGCTGGCGCGGTTTAAATGTCCATCGGTGATTCGAATTGTTGATGCGCTTCCACACTCGGCAACCGGCAAGGTGGCTAAAGGCCGACTTCGTGAGGTTTATGGAGATGAGTGACAAGTGCTCACTTGACCCTTCATGAACGTCACAATTGTCGGCAAGCCGGGCTGTCACCTATGTGATGAGGCCCGGGTAATCGTTGAGCAGGTGTGCGCGGAGACCGGTGCGACCTGGGATGAAGTGTCAGTCTTGGAGGATGTCGCCCTCTTTGATTCTTATTGGGAGAAGATCCCGGTGTTGCTCATTGATGGGGCTGTTCACGATTTCTGGATAGTAGATCCGGACCGGTTACGCAGAGTTTTATCCCGATAATCGGACGCAAGTGTCCGCTCAACTTTGTGAAGTCGGGAACTAATGCCTACTCTTAGGGCACCTCGTCGAATGCGGCGGGGCTTCCCAGCAGGAGCAACGTGTCAATCTCCCTCGGCAAAGGTCGGCCCCGTGAGGCCGGTCGTGGTATTCCAGATGCCACGGTAGCCCGGCTACCGGTTTACCACCGCGTGTTGGTTTCCCTGAGCGAGGCCGGGGTGCAGACGGTTTCCTCCGAGGCACTGGCCGCTAAATGCGGGGTTAGCTCGGCTAAATTTCGCAAGGACCTTTCATATTTAGGCTCGTACGGCACCCGTGGGGTTGGCTACGACGTCTCGTACTTGACCTACCACATCAGCCGTGAGTTGGGCTCCGCGCAGCCTTGGGGCGTAGTAATCGTGGGCGTTGGCAATTTAGGTCGGGCGTTGATTTCCTATCGGGGATTTACTTCACGTGGTTTTGCCATCGTGGGCCTAGTCGATAATCATCCTGACGTAATAGGCGAAAGCATTACGACCAGTGAGCTCGGCAATCTCGTAGCATTGAAAGTTCGCCCCCTTGTCGAACTCGAGACCATCGTGGGCGCGACCAAAGCCCAAATCGGGGTGATTGCCACTCCGGCGGATTGTGCCCAAGGGGTATGTGACCGACTCGTGGCCTCCGGGATTCGCAGCATCTTGAATTTCGCGCCGGTGGTCCTCGAAGTCCCCAACACAGTTGAGGTACGCAAAGTTGATCTCGCGGTTGAATTGCAGATTCTCGCATTCCACGAGCAACGCCGTGGCTATGAGCCGGAGGCGATGAACGCATGACCAAGCCCAAAAATCCAGTAATACCAAATGAGCCAATCAGTACCAGCCCAGGAGACATTGTGAATACGACTACCAAGGCCCGCAAAAAGGTGAGCCTCGGTTCGGTTGCGCTTGTTGCAGCTGGCCCGGGTGATCCGGAGTTGCTGACACTCCGCTCGGCAGCACTTCTGCGCGACGCTGAAGTCGTCATTGTTGATGCTGAAGCCATTGACATAGCTAACGCCCACGCAAATGCCGGCGCCGAAATCATCATCGCTGTTGATCAAGAAGGTGCGCCCCTAGATCAGGTGGAGCGGGCCAAATTAATCGTGAATGCTGCGCGAGATGGCAAGCGCACCGTACGACTCATCGCCGGCGACCCAGTGGTCGACGGCACGTTACTTCATGAGGCGGCGGCGCTACGTAAAGCCAAGGTGCCGTTTGAGGTTGCCCCGGGAGTCAGCGAAGTTACCGGAATCCCGGCATACGCCGGATTTGGATTAACCGGTGGCCGCACTCGGCAATTTCGCGTGGTCGACGCTGATGATGCCGACTTGGATTGGGCTGACCTTGTCAACCCGCGCATCACCCTAGTGGTACTCAATGGCGCAGACAAAGTTGCTGAAATTGCAGCGATGCTGGTGCAGGCCGGTGCCGATCCACAGACCCATATCGCGGTAACCCGAAGGGGCACCACGGTTGATCAGCGAACAATTGCCAGCACCCTGTGTGAGATAGGCAATATTTCAAAGTTGATGAAACTCACTGGTGTCGGCATTGTCGTTGTTGGTGATGTCGTGGCACAGCGCGAGAAATTGGATTGGTTCGAGGTTAAGTCGCTTTTCGGCTGGCGTGTGTTGATCCCACGTACCCAAGACACCACCGGTTCGATCATGTCGCTGCTGCGCGGGCATGGGGCGGTACCCATGGAGGTGCCGACGATTTCGGTCGAGCCGCCGCGGACCCCGCAGCAAATTGACCGGGCAATCCACGGCCTGGTTTCCGGTCGTTACGAGTGGATTGGTTTTACTTCGGTAAACGCGGTACGAGCTATCCGCGAAAAACTAGATGAGTACGGCCTTGATGCGCGGTCGTTCGCGGGCCTGAAAGTAGCGGCGGTTGGCGACAGCACGGTGGCCTCGCTAATCGAATTCGGCGTACGCCCGGATTTAGTCCCGGTCGGCGACCAGTCAACCAGGGCTTTGCTTGAAGACTGGCCGATATACGACTCATTGACCGATCCAATCAACCGGGTCTTCCTGCCCCGCGCCGATATTGCAACCGACACTTTGGCTGCTGGTTTGGCTGAACTTGGCTGGGAGGTCGAAGACATCACGGCTTATCGCACCGTGCGGGCAGCACCACCGCCCGCCGAGGTGCGCGAAGCCATCAAAACCGGTGGTTTCGACGCCGTCCTATTCACCTCTAGCAGCACGGTGCGCAACCTCGTTGGCATCGCGGGCAAGCCACACCACACCACAATCGTGGCGTGCATCGGCCCGCAGACCGCTAAGGCTGCGCAGGAGCACGGCCTGCGGGTTGACGTACTCGCGGGCACCAGCACCTTGCACGGGTTGGTCGAGGCGGTTGCGGCTCATGGAGAGGTTCTGCGCGAAGCGGCTCTCGAATCCGGTGAAGGCAGTTGGCGCCCGAGTCGGCGTCGCACCGCTGCACGCCGCAAAGTCACGTAACTTAGAGTGGCTCGTATGAGTGGTGATGAGCGAACTGTTGTACATCTGCTCCGGCATGGTGAGGTATACAACCCAGCAGGTGTCCTCTACGGGCGCCTTCCAGGTTATGTCCTTTCTGATCTTGGGCAGGTGATGGCAACACGAGCGGCAGCGGCCTTGGCCGACAACGACGTAACCGCTGTTATCGCATCGCCGATGGAGCGGGCCCAGCAAACCGCGCAGCCCATTGCGGCAATACACGGATTAACTATTCAAACCGATCCGTTGCTGATTGAAGCCGACAATATCTTTGAGGGTCAGCGGGTTAGCGTCGGTGACGGAGTACTGAAGCAGCCAAAGACGTGGCGCCACCTCTGGAACCCACTTCGCCCATCCTGGGGTGAGCCATATGACGAAGTGGCCTCGCGCATGACCGCTGCGGTGCATGCGGCACGTGATCAAGTTCGCGGCCACGAAGCAGTTCTGGTCAGCCATCAATTACCCATTTGGGTGGCACGCCTAGCCGCCGAAGACCGCCGGCTTTGGCATGACCCGCGTAGCCGGCAGTGCTCACTTGCTTCACTTACTTCACTGACCTATGAAAATGACGATCTAGTAGCAATCACCTATACCGAGCCCTCACGTGACCTTCTGGCCAAGGCCAGCAAGGTCGCCGGCGCATAGCCGTCATGATGCACCGCAGCACTCTCCGATTCGTGTTGCTGCTCATCGCCGGGAGCACGCTGTTCTTAATCACCGCATGCGGTAGTGGCGAGCCGGCTTCACCCGCCGGAGCTGATGCCGGGTTCGTGGCCGGCGATGGTTCGATCGTGGTTTTGCCCGTAGCGGGGCGGCAGCCGGCACCTGCTCTTATCGGCCCCACCCTCGAGGGCGGCACTTTTGACCTGGGCATGATTAAAGGTCAGGTGGTAGTACTAAATGTTTGGGCGTCATGGTGCGCACCATGTCGAGCCGAAGCCCCGGCCCTCGAAGCTGCCTGGTTGAAGTTTGCTGGCCAAGATGTGCAATTCATCGGGCTCAATACCCGGGATTCACCGAAGTCTGCAGAGGCATTCGTCAATCGGTTCAAGGTGACGTATCCCAGCCTCATCGATACCGATGGGCAATTGCAATTGTTGTTCCGCGAAACCTTGCCACCGCAAGCGATTCCGTCGACCCTGATCATCGATAGGCAAGGCCGGGTGGCGGCGCGCGCGCTCGGCACGGTAAGTGAGTCATCCCTCCGCGCTCTGATCGAGCCACTCTTGGAAGAGCAGCCATGATCGGTGACCTGATGGCGAGTGGGTCTCTCCTATTTGCTTTTCCGGTGGCTTTTGCCGCGGGCCTGATAGCTTTCCTTAGCCCCTGCGTACTGCCTTTGGCCCCGGGGTATGTGTCGTTTGTCACCGGCTTGACCGGGGCCGAAATTGCCGATGGACGCAAGAGTCGCATGCTGCTCGGCAGTGTGCTTTTCGTGCTCGGCTTTA
>CAMDKJ010000002.1 GCA_945900705.1 Bifidobacterium breve
ACATCAGTATTTGATGGGCTGCGCCCGACGCTCACCGGGTTCACCACCCAAGACGGCAACCAGTTGTGGGCCAATTCAAGATTTCGTGATACGCCCCCGGTCATCTATCGCAATCGGCCCTAGCTCAGTACGCGGTCAACTCAACGCAGCGCCCGCGCAACCTCGCGGCAGGCGCGGTACGAATCCAAGTGCATGTCTTCGTCATCTGGCATCGGCCAAGATGACTGCTTGGCGATTACCACACCGCGGGGGCGATCAACGTAGAGCATCTGGCCATGTATCCCGATACCCATGATCACCGCTGGATCCTCACCCGGTCGGTAGCAAAATGAGCGATAGACGCCTTTGGGGAAGAAGTCTTTGAAGTCACCCGCTGCCCACTGCGCCATGTTGCCGTTGTCGTAGGCATCCGCTAGGAACGCCGGGTCGATAACACCCATCCCACCATCACGCATCATCATGCCGAAGCGCGCCATATCGCGCGGGATGACAGAGAGCCCACCGGCTGCTCGCGGTGAACCTTGGCGATCAACAGTCATGTGCGCCGGTGCCTCGGTGCCAATCTTCGACCAGATGTAATGAGAGAGGGCCGTGGCATATGGCATGCCACTGGCCGCTTCGATTACCCAGCCGACTAGGTCGGTGGTCGGTGACAGATAGCGAAAGGACTTGCCGTGTTCGCCATCCTTCTTGCGGGATGCGATGAAGTCGTGTAGATCCGGAGCCCCGAGGGGCGCCGGATACCAGCCAACCGAGTTGCGGTAGGCAACGATGTCTGGTCCGGGTGAGTAGTCCTCCTCGAATTGGTAACTCACCGCCATATCGAGCAAATTACGAACAGTGGCAGCACCAAATCCACTATCGGAGACCTGGGGCACATAGTCCGTAACCAGCGCTTCAACATCAATCAAGCCCTCTTGCACAAGGGCACCGACCAACATGCCGGTGACAGATTTAGTCACACTGAATATCAAATGCGGCTCGACATCGACTACGCCCGGTGCCAACCATTCGAAAACCAAATTCTCGTCTTGCACCACCGTGAACGAATCAGTATCTGTCGAGTTGAGGAATTCACCAACAGGTTGCCGCCTGTCATGGAAGTCGACGACCAAATCACCGAGTGCGGGGTTTATGTCCTGATACAAGGTGCGCACCACGGCGGCTGGGTCAACCTGCGCCGTCGGGATCAGTTCACGCACATGCCGAAAGGACCAAAAGGTGTGTTCAGGTGCCATCCAGTTATTCAGGGTTGGACGCGTCATGCAACAAGTATGCTCTGCCAACTGCCGGGAACCGGCGAGTTAGCAGTTCAGATGCACGTGCAGTCAGCAGTAAAAAGCTTCCTGGTTCCCGGTGGTCCCATTGGTTAGGGACACGGGAGATGAATCCCCACCATTGGCACCGGGAAGGATCGTGGCCACGGTAGGTGATGCCCAAGCGAGCGGGGCCTTAGCTTTGCCGTCGACGCCGGCCGCACTGATCTTGGCAACCGACACATTGATAACTGCTTTGGCCTTGGTGGTGCCCTGCCAGCAGGGTGAGCCCTCTTGGCGCTGCTTGGCTTGGGATGTCGAAACTTTCGTACCCGCGGGGGCCGCACTTGATCCAGTGAGCGAGTCGGAGCCAAGAACGATGTTGGTCACGTAGTCCAAATCGCCTTCCCACGGCGCGGTGATCGTGAAACTTACGCCTTGGGTCAATTTCGTTGGAATGGTGAAGGTCACCTGACCGCCCGACACTTTACTTTGCTCCCCAGCCAGAAAATTCGGTTTACCGGGTGCAACCGTTGTGTCCGACGCGAGCGCTCGCTGCCACCCGATGGTGCAGCCCTCGCATCCGGAGACGAAAATCTTGATCGTTGTCTGGGGCGCCGCCGCAGTGGCAGCGCTCGGGTAGCCGGCTACGGCGACCAAGGCGAGCAGCGAACCCACAACCACCGTGCGTATTTTCACTTTCCCTCCAAGGCTTGCATTTGCCAGAAACTTAAACGCGACTCCGGCACACCACAGGTGAACGATCGGTTAATCCCAATCTGCCGACGCTAGCCTCGCACAGGATGCGGGTTTTCTCTTGTGCGCCCGAAGAGATTCGAACTCCTAACCTTCTGATCCGTAGTCAGATGCTCTATCCGTTGAGCTACGGGCGCCTTGTAACCTGCGAAGTATAGCGTTCAGAGGACATCCGGTTCCGCGCCTAGGTAACCTGCCGACGTGGGCACCCAAATGGTCAATCGTCGCCGGCGCAGCACCCTAATAATCTTGCCCGCCGTTGTGGCATGGCTCGCCCTGATCGGTGGCGGCATCGCTCTGGCAGCAGACACCCCTAGCGAACCACCTCCCTGCGGCAATACCGGCCAACCCTGCCAGGGCGATGGCCAGACACCCACCCCACCGAACCCGGTACCGGGATCGCCGGTGCCAGGTGCGTCCGGTAACCCGCCTGAGGGACCGCCCGTGCCAGTCGAATCCGCGCAGCCTGGGTCAAGTGGCCGACCTACCGGTGGCGGTACCAACAACAACACTGGTACCGGCAACGGAGGCGGTAGCCGTCCCTCGGTAGTGATTGACTCGGTGAAACTAATTGTGGGCCAGGCGGTTAACGTGCCGATCCAGTTTGTGGGCGGTGATGGCGGTGATGAAACCGAGCTCGTTGAGGTTGTGGTCACGGTCACCGGCGGCACTGCCGCAATCCCCGGTGGTTCTAGTGGTAGCACCGCAACCATCCGCGGACCATTCGGCACCATCAAAAGCAGCATCAGCGGTACCACAATCACCGCGACCGTGCCAGGTGCGGTGGGCATTAACGTCCGCGGATATCCGGTAGGTCAACCAGAGGAAGGGGTTTCGGGTGCCCGCGACCTGATAGCGACCGCGGAACCCGCACCGACTCCCAGCCCGACACCAACTCCTACTCCTTCACCGTCGGCGCCAGCAAAAGCGGCGCCGCAAAGTATTGCTCCGGCTGTATCCGAAACGCAGGTAGCAGCGCCGGTAGTTCAGACCCGGTCGGCGATCGATCTACCCAAATACGAAGCAATTGAAGAACCCAAGGTCGTGGTTGGCACCACCGTCGCGGCCGTTGCTGTAATTGCCGTAGTTAGTGTTTCAGCGGGCGCCATGGCCGGTGGTGCTGGTGGTGGTGCGCCTAGCGGTGGTGGTGCCGGTGGTGGTGCGCCTTCGAGTAGCGCAATTCGCCGAGCTGAAGCCGCCGACCGCCAAGATGCCTCGCATCACGCCACCGAGCGCGCCAGTGCATCACTTACTGGGGTGGATGTTTCATTCGCCGGAGTCGCAGCGGTAATCGGCGCTGAAGGGGCCGGTGATAGATCTAAGACATGGCGATTACCGCTAACACCCCACATTGATCGCAGCAGTCACAATGGCATCTTGGCCGTTGCGCGATTTTCGCCATTAAGTGCACGCTTCATCGCTGATGGTATTTACCTGCGGGCAATGCTCGGATCGGCCGCGCTCCTGCTTCCAATTCTCGCAGTAGTGCTCGGCGTGCTTGGGGTTATCAATGTAAATGGCCTCGCACTTGCACCAAGTGTCGCGCTGCTTGGCGTGATTACTTTCATCGGTGCCTTGGATGCATTCGCCGGGTTAGCCGCTGTCGTAGTTTTTGGTGCTGGAGTTGCAATATCAGGTGGCATAACCGGCGTCGACAGCGTTCGCACCTTATTGGGCCTTGCGGTAATTGGCTTTGGCCCCGCTCTCATCGCCGGCTCATCGCGGCCACTGCGCCGAGCAGGCCACGAGTTTGACGCCTGGGAGCGAGTCACCGATTTCGCCATCATCCCGCTCCTCGGCGCCTTCGCGGTGCAAAGCATGGTGTCATCTTTATCCGGGTTATCCGGGTATGAAATGCCCATCACTCAATACGCAAACCTCATTGCGCTTATTGCTCTCATCGGATTACTCGCGCGCGTGAGTCTAGAAGAATTCGCGGCCCGTGCTTACCCAGCACGCATTACCGCGATTGCGCCGGCAGATATTCCAAAGCCCGGAACTTTGCAACGCACCATCGTCGTGATTATTAGAACGGTGATCTTTGTTTTTATCGCGGTTGCTTTCATCGGAAACGTCTGGCAGCTGTGGGTTGGCGCATTAATTTTCGCCGCGGCGCAACTTTGTGAGGTTTTCGCTTCAAAAATGCCGAACAATCCGAAACTCTTTCATGCCGTGCCGGTTGGTATCCCGAAAATGGTATTTATCTTGCTGATCTCACTCGGTGTTACCACGCTGTTGACATTGGTGCTGGGAACTAACGCCGACCTTGCCCGATTCGCATTCGTCTTCTTGATGCTACCTGGCCTATTGCTCGCCGCCCTTGGCATGTTCGGGCGTGAGCCAATCGAGGGTGATACTCGCTGGTACCTGCGCCCAAATATGCGGCTGTGGTATCGGGCTGGTGGCGTGCTGCTACTCGTCGCCGCTATCTACATCACGCAATTGCTTTAACCACTAGTAAGACTTCACTAACTAGTAAGCCCTTTGAATGCCTCTGCAATCGCGGCTTGGCCAGCAGCTTCGTACTTGTCCGGGACGAGTACTTGCCTAAGTTGAATACCAACCCCATGGCGACCGTGGACCTCGGCGCTGACCAACGTGCCGGCCTCAGTCTCAGCAAATTCCACATCGAATCTGATGGGCATTTCCTCGGTATGCACAAACAAACCGGCCGTGTAACAATTCGCTATGGAGTCAACCCGAAGGCAATTTCTGACCGGTGCCTGCGCCCTAGTGGGCGCCGGACTCGGTGCCGCACTACTCGCCGACTCGGCGAATGCGGCCACCGGCATCAAGCGCAAAAAGAACGGCCAAGTAGAAGTCACGGTCGCACAAATCCCTGGCTTGCAACAAGTAGATGGCGTGGTGAACCTCGGCACCGTCAAGGGGATTCCAACAGCGGTGGTGTGCACCGGGCCTTCGACATACACCGCGCTGAACCTGCGCTGCCCCCATGCCGGAGTCACCGTGCGCGACACCGGCAGTGAATGGCTCTGCCCGGCACACGGATCCCAGTTCGAGTTAGACGGAGCCTTCATAAGTGGGCCCGCCGGTGGCGCCTTGGCACCGGTGCGCTCCCGATTAAGGAACGGGATCTTAACGGTCGGTTAGGCCGCGATCTGTGGGCCAAACACATGGCGCCGTTGACATAAGCCATCGGGGCTTCGGTGGCGGAGGCGGGGAGATTTGAACTCCCGATGGGCGTTAAAACCCAAACCGCATTAGCAGTGCGGCGCCATAGACCGGACTAGGCGACGCCTCCACGCTGGGAACCATAGATTTCTGACCTGTTGGGTCGTGACATAGGTCGGGGAATCTGTAGTGCAGCCCGTTAAGGGTATCGGGTGCGGTGACGCGCCTCGGCAGGAGTCGGGCACACTTGGGTCTCGTGACAACCACATTGGCGATTGACTGCGGGGGCGGCGGAATCAAGGGCTCGGTCCTTGATGAGTCGGGCACCATGCGGGCCCAGCCGATCAGGGTGCCCACCCCTTACCCCTTGCCGACGGCTCTATTTGTCAAGACTTTGGCGGACCTAGCCGCGAGCTTGCCAACCGCTGATCGGGCCACGGTCGGCCTGCCGGGGATGATCCGCCACGGGGTGGTGGTCACCACGCCCCACTACGTCACGCGCTCGGGCCCGCGAACCCGGGTGCTGCCCGAACTAGTATTGGAGTGGGAGGGCTTTGACGCCAAAGCGGCGTTGACCAAAGCTTTCGGTTGCCCCACCATCGTGTTGAACGACGCAGAGGTGCATGGCGCCGGAGTAGTGGCTGGGCAAGGGCTCGAAGTGGTGCTGACATTGGGCACCGGTTTGGGTTCAGCCGTTTATGACGGTGGCCGCCTAGCACCGCACCTTGAGTTATCGCAGGCTCCGGTGCGCTGGGGTTTGTCATACGACACCTATATCGGTGAGCATGAGCGTCGTCGACTAGGTGATGCACTTTGGTCGCGGCGCATCGGACGCATGATCGAAGGGCTGCGGCCGGTGTTCATGTGGGATCGGCTCTATCTAGGTGGCGGCAATAGCCGGCACATCACGCCCGTGATTCTCAATCGCATCGGAGATGACGTTGTGATCGTGCCCAACGCTGCAGCCCTTGTTGGCGGTGCACGTGCTTGGCTATTACAGACCGAATCGTGACAACTAGCTTCGCTCCCAAACCACGTAACGTCGATGCTATTGGTATCGGCATGTATTTACTCGCCGCTTTTTTGTTTGCACTAAATGGATCTATTTCCAAACTTGCCATGAATGCGGGTCTCGACCCAGCACACCTGACGCAGCTTCGCAACAGTGGCTCCATGGTCGTGCTGGTGATTTTCGTGCTGCTGACTAATCGGGGTGGCTTTCGCATCCAGCGCGGTGAGCTTCCATTCCTGCTGGCGTACGGGGTCATTGCATTTGTCTTGGTGCAGTTTCTGTATTTCTTCACCGTGTCGCGGCTCCCACTTGGGCTCGGCACGCTGCTCGCGTTCTTGGCTCCGGTGGTAGTGGCGCTCTGGGTGCGATTCGGCAAGAAGCAGCCGGTCAGCAACCGGCTTTGGCTAGCCATTGTGCTCATCCTGATCGGGCTAGGGCTGGTTTCGCAAGTCTGGCTAGGCCTTCGTTTCGACATTCTCGGCGTGCTCGCCGGCTTCGCCCTGGCGTTGGCTCTCGCGCTCTACTGGCTACTCGGTGAGGCCGGTCAAGAGCGACGCGATGGGGTCTCATTAACCATGTGGGGCTTCATTTTTGCCTCGGCAACGTGGGCCATCTTGCAACCTTGGTGGAGTTTCCCATTTTCAGTTCTCACTGAAATGTCAGTGCCCGAAACAACCGATTTCCCGGCACTGCCCATCTGGGGCATCATGCTGTGGGGGGTACTGCTCGGCACCGTTGTCCCATTCCTCTTGGTCCTGGGTTCACTGCGCCGGATCGGTGCGCAACGGGCCGGCATCGTCGCAACTACTGAACCACTTTGGGCCGGCTTGATCGCTATTTACGTGCTCGGTGAAATACTCACTTGGGTACAAGCGCTGGGTGGTTGCGTCGTCATTGCTGGAGTTGTACTCGCTGAAACTTCGCGTCGAGTTAGCGCTAAAGAGGAGGCGGGATCTCTCCCGAGCCCCGTGTAATTAATTCAGACGGCACCACCGTCGTTGTTGCCTGGCGCGCTGCATCGGCCAGGCGCGCGAAGAGTGCTTCCGCGGCCAGGCGCCCAATGCGCCTGGGGTCTTGAGCAACGACACTCACCCCCGGGTTTAACACATCGGCAAGTTCGAAATCATCAAACCCTATTTGCGCAACTTCTTTCTCAAGGCCCAACGCCCGCAGGGCGCGGACAGCACCCATGCTGATCAAGTTCTGCGCGGTGAATAGCGCGGTCGGTGGCTGCGCACCTTGTAAGAGTCCGGTGATACTTATTTCAGCCTGGTCAACTGTCCGAATATCGCGCACCACATAATCGGCCGGTACCTTGACCTGTGCGGCCATCATCGCATCGAGAAAACCGTCATATCGATCTTCTGCTGTCGGCAGCGCTGACACGCCACCGACGAATGCAATACGTCGATGGCCGAGTGCTATCAGCTGCTGCACCGCATTTTGGGTTGCTGCTCGGTTGTCGGTGACCACGACGTCGCCTTCAACACCGCGCGGCGCACGATCCACGAAGGCCATCACCAGGCCCGAGCGCATTTCATTGGCCAGGTAACCCTGTTCGAGGGCTGTTGGCGCGAGGATGAGACCGTCAACTCGTCGCGAAGAAAATGCTTCGACAATTTGCTGCTCTTGGCTTTGATCTTCGTCAAGGCTGGCCGCGAAGACCGCAACCCCACGTTGCACCGCAACTTCTTCGACGCCTCGCAGAATCGACGCGAAGAACGGGTTAGAGACATCCTCAAGAACCAGCCCGATAGTCGCGGTGCGCTGCCCGGACCGCCGCAGATTTGCCGCAGTTAGATTTGGGCGAAAGTCCAGTTGCGCCGCGGCCCGCTCCACCCGGATGACCAACTCCGCCGACACCCCGGGCTCGCGATTAACCACCCGAGAGACGGTCTTTAGGCTGACCCCCGCCAGCGCCGCGACCTCGCGCATGGTGGGGCGCGGCCGGTGCCGACTTGGCCCCTTGGCTGGTGAACTGGGGTTAGATAACGTTGTCATTACGAAAACGGAGTATTGCATATTTCGAGTTGACAAGAAAGGGGAGGCGCACTAGAACTAGCAGACAACGTTGTCACCTAAGGCGGTGGCAACTTGATAAAAGATACTTGCTTGCGGCCCGGCTGTGAATTTTGCCGGCGCCTAACTTCGGTGAAGATGCCATAACGGTTAGGCACCGGTACGGTTCCAAGGTCTAGCGGTGGTCCCTTTGGACCACTAGAAAGAGGACGTGACCAAGTGTTACATCCACCTCCATCCCCCTTCGAAGGGAAAAAAATGACTAACCGCATCACACGCGGACGAACGTTTGCGGCAATCGCTGCCGTAGGCACCCTCTCGGTGATCTTGGCCGCCTGCAGTTCGGGCACCACGGCAACCACAGAGCCAGCGGCACCAGCAGCAACCGAAGCCGCAGCACCAGCTGCGACTGAAGCAGCAGCACCAGCAGCAACCGTAGCTGTCTCGCTCATCACCAAGGACTCAACCAACCCGTTCTTCGTGGCCATGCAAGAAGGCGCAAAGACCGCGGCTGCAGCAGCCGGTGTTGACCTGACCGTCGGTTCGGGCAAGGAAGAGGGCGACGATGCGGGCCAGATCGCCCTTATCGAAAACGCCATCGCCCAGGGCCAAGCCGGTATCCTGATCACGCCGATGTCGGTCAACGTCAACGAAGCCATCAAGAAGGCCCGCGACGCCGGCCTGTATGTGATTGCTCTTGACACCCCAACCGATCCACCGGACGTCGTTGACATCACTTTCGCAACGGACAACTGCCTCGCAGGTGAGGCAATTGGCCAGTGGACCGCAGGCAAGCTCAATGGCGCAAAGGCCATCATTGCTCGCCTCGTGATCTTCAACGATCGCATGGTGTCGGTTGACTACTGCCGCGACAATGGCTTCCTAAAGGGCCTTGGCGTCGACATCGTTGACCCGACGATCATGGGTGACGAGCCCACCTCGGGCAAGTACACCACCGGTGCCGGTGGCGAGTACGAAATCGTCTGCCTCGAAGCAACGGGCGCCAATGAAGAAGGCGGCCGCAAGGGCATGGAGACCTGCCTGTCGAAGAACCCAGACATCAACGTCGTCTACACGATCAACGAGCCAACAGCATTCGGTGCCGATGCGGCACTTAAGGCAGCTGGCAAGACGGTCGGCAAGGATGTCTTCGTTGTCTCGGTTGACGGTGGTCTCGCAGGTGTTGAGGCTGTCAAGGCCGGCAGCATCCAGGCCACCTCGCAGCAGTACCCGCTGCGGATGGCTTCCCTTGGTGTCGAAGCCATTAAGGCAATTGCCGATGGTGGGGCTCCCCCGGCGAACACGTCAGCAAATGGCCAGTTCTACGACACCGGTGTGACCCTTTGCACCGAAGATCCTCAGGACACCGTTACCGCGGCTCCTCAGGAGAATGCGCAGTACTGCATCGACAACGCCTGGGGCTAAACCCCCTCGTCCGTGCAAACGGATAAGCGTTGACGCGGGGGGCAGCAATCTTCGGATTGCTGCCCCCCGTTACGCAACTTGAAGGTAATCTCTTGCCGAGACCAGATTCCCCTGAAAACCGCCTGACGCTGAGCACCGCCAGGCAGCTACGTTGGAGGCCCCAAGTTGAGTAACCCCAACAGCGGCACCATTGACCTTGCCGAGGAGTTCCTCGGTCGCCGCACCCCGATGCAACGCATCCAGGTCACCCTGCACCGCTACCCATACCTGAGCCCGCTGGTCGTACTCATTGTCGCCTTGATCATCTTCACGTTGATCAACCCGAGGTTCGTCCTGCCGGGCAACTTGTCCTTCATCACCCAACAGACCGTAGTAATCGGCACCCTTGCCATCGCTCAGACCTTGATAATCTTGACGGCCGGGATTGACCTGTCCATCGGCGCGATAATGGTCTTCGGCCAGATGGTGATGGCCAACCTCGCTATCACCGCAGCTTCAAACGCAACCAACTTCGGTCTCCCGCCGTGGCTCGCGATCACCATAGGTATTTGTGCTTCTATTTTGGCGGGGGCGATCAATGGCTTCTTAATTGTGAAATTAAGTCTGCCGCCATTCATTGTCACCTTGGGCACCTTGAGTGTGTTCACCGCATTAACGCTCATCTTGTTCAAGGCCCGCACCATCCAGGGGCCGGAAATGCCCGATCTGCTAAAGGTCATGGGGGTCGCGATCAAGATCGGGTCCTTCCAATTGATGGTCGGCGTGATTGTGATGCTCGTACTCTTCGCGATCTTCACTTATGTATTGCGGATGACCTCGTGGGGTACGCATATCTACGCGGTTGGTGATGATCCGCAAGCCGCCGAACTCTCCGGGATCTCGACCAAGCGGGTGCTGTTCAGCGTCTACGTGGTCGCCGGTTTCATAACCGGTATCGGCGCGTGGATATATATCGGACGCACCGGCGCGGCCAGCCCAAACGCGGATCCGAGCATAAACCTTGACACCATCACCGCCGTCGTAATCGGCGGCACCTCGCTATTTGGTGGAAGGGGCACCTTGATCGGCACCCTCCTCGGTGCCTTCATCGTCGTCGTCGTCGAAAACGGATTGGCCCTAGCCGGCCTTGACCAGGCATACCGCGTCCTGGCAATCGGCATCCTTGTCATTGCCGCAGTCGCCCTTGATCAATGGATTCGAAAGGTGCGCGCATGAGCACTCAAACCTTGGCCCTTGATCCACTGCTCACTTGCCGCGGACTGGTTAAGTCATTCGGTCACGTCATCGGCCTCAATGGCGCTGACCTGGACCTTTATCCTGGCGAGGTACTCGCGGTGGTCGGTGATAACGGTGCCGGCAAGAGCACGATGATCAAATGCGTTGCTGGAGCGTTGATACCCGATACCGGTGAAATCACTCTGAATGGGGAGCGCAAAGACTTCAAACGCACCCAAGACGCCCGCCTGCAGGGGATCGAGACCGTCTTCCAGACCCTCGCGGTTTCACCGGCACTTGATATCGCCAGCAATTTGTATCTCGGCCGCGAACTGCGTAAGCCCGGGGTAATCGGAAAAGTATTTCGCATGCTCGACAAGAAGCGCATGCGCACCGAAGCCAGCCAGCATCTTCAAGATCTCGGCATCGGCACCGTCCAAAGCATCACCCAAACCGTGGAGACGTTATCCGGCGGGCAGCGCCAGGCGGTCGCAGTAGCCCGCGCGGCCGTCTTCGGCAGCAAACTCATAATTCTCGATGAGCCCACCGCAGCGCTCGGGGTTCGCGAATCAGCCCGCGTTCTGCAATTGATCAAGGACCTCCGCGATCGCGGCCTGCCCGTCATTTTGATCAGTCACAACATGCCTCAGGTGTTCGAGGTTGCCGACCGCATCCACGTGCAACGCCTCGGGCGACGCGCCGCCGTTGTCACTCCGCAAACTCACACCATGAACGATGTGGTGGCGATCATGACCGGTGCAATGACAGTGGACGAAAAGGATCAAGCCCTCGGCCCGGTGCGGTCAGCCAACTAACTGCACGGCGGCGCTGCAGCCGCTGCTCAATGAAGCTTGCACCGCCTCAACGGCCGCTAGGGAGCGCACCCCATCCCAGCCGGTGACTAGCGGAGTTGCACCCTCATGCACCGCTCGGTCAAATGCTCGCACCGTGGTGACATAAAGATCATCGCGCGGACCGACTTCGATGTCAGTAACCTGATGGTCCCTGAAGAGTCGGACCTCACCGATCGGGTCACCCGTCATGCACCCGCTGGAACGAATTGCCCCTCGCGTACCAAGGATTTCCAGCCATGTTGGCAGGTGGTAGTTATCGTACGAATCATGGGTTTGGACGATGACTTCGTCGGTCCAGTTCACCACTGTCATAAGTGACTGAGCGACGACCGCACCCGTGCGTTCGGCCGCATAAACCCGAAGTGCTTGGCCGCCGATCAAGGCGCGAACCGCGGCCACGTCGTGGACGAATACGTCGTAGGCCACGCCGCCGCCGATTGGGTCATCAACACGCCAGCCCTGCAGATGCTGGGGCAGGCCCACCGCGTGATTAACATGGATGGCGCGTACCTGCCCGATGGCTCCATCGGCCACTAAAGTCCTCATGATCCGATGGGTTGGTGAGGCAGGCAGGTGATGATTCGTGGCCATCACTACACCTGCTCGCTCGCACGCCTCCACCATCGCTCTCGCGTCGGCCACCGTCAACGCTAAGGGCTTTTCGGCAAGTACATGTTTACCGGCCGCAGCGGCGGCCACCACCTGATCATGGTGCTTTTCATTCGTTGAGCTCACGTACACCGCGTCGACGTCTGCACGATTGAGTAACTCGTCAACACTGGTGGTCCAAGAATTGATTTCGTGGGTCGCCGCGTACGCAGCAGCCCAATCCCGCGAACCAGATTGCACGGCGGTGATGGTGTCGCCCACCTCATTGATGGCGGGGATCAAGCGGGTCGCGGCAATATCACTGGCACCGATAAGTGCCCAACGCAGGGGTGGTGTCATACGTACATTCTGGCACGCAGCTACGCGCTGGCTTCCACTATTTCAAGATGTCGTCCGGATAGTCGAGGCGTCTCCGACTCAGGTGTCCCCTTCGTTCGAACCACCATGACCGTCCTGTCCGCGCGGAACAGATCAGTTGAGTGCTCGAAGATCCTGCCCTGCGTATCGCGGGTAGTTCTACGCACAGCGAGCAACGGCTGCCCGGTGGCTACTTCGAGAATAGAAGCTTCCTGCGGACTTGCGAGAACCACCTCAATTCTCTCGGTCGCCTCTGCCGGTCGAATTGCGTATTCACGATCAAGCAGCTCATACAGGGAACCTGCGAGATCTCGTTCCGGTAGTCCATCCACCAAGTAGGCGGGGAGCATCGCCTGCTCCAGCGAGATCGGTGTACCGTCCGCGAAACGAATGCGCACCAGATCGACGATTAGATCCTCCGGATCAATGGCTAGTGCTACTGCAACATCCGGTCCGGCCGCTCGCACAGCAAGGCTAACGATGCGCGAACCCGCGGTGAATCCCTGATCCCGGAGTAACTGCGGGACGTTGACGATGCGCGAGAGATCGCGTTCGACTTTGGTGGATCCGACGAACACTCCGCCACCACGCCCGCCGATGCGGTTGACGTGGCCACTTCGCTCGAGCACTGCCAGTGCGGCGCGCACGCTGGTGCGACTCACACCTAGGTCAGCGGCAAGATCGCGCTCAGCACCAATGCGAGCTCCTCGCTGGAGACCCGTCTCGTTTATGAGAGCAAGGATGTCCTGTCGCACATTTTCGCCCGTGGGACCTAGTGCGGCTCCACTATCGGTGACCAATTTGCGAACGTCCTAATCCATCGCCTCGAGGGCGGACATGGACTCCGGAAGGACCTGCCCACCGTCGATAACTAGAGCCTGGCCAGTGATGTAAGCGGCCTCGTCGGTGGCGAAGAATAACGCCGCATTTCCAATGTCCGCAACCTCACCCAGCCGTCGCTGCGGAATAGACATCTCCATCGAGCGGCGGTAGTCCTCACCCATCTCCGCAAGGCCCTCCGTGGCTATATTTCCAGGTAGCACCGCGTTCACTGTGATTTTGTGGGCCGCCAATTCAATGGCCGCCGTCCTCATGAAACCGAGTTGGGCTGCCTTGCTGGCTCCATAGTGCGACCATCCGGGAAAGCCTGTGTACGGCCCGGTGATTGATGAAGTAAGAATAACTCGGCCGCGGCCACTCTTGGACAACGCAGGAATACACGCTTGAACACTAAGAAGAGTTCCCTTAATATTTGTATCAAGTACTAAGTCCATGTCACTTTCGGACATGTCGACGAGTTTGCTAGCGGGAAATATCCCGGCATTCGCGCACAGGACGTCGATGCCGCCATTATGTTCGACCGCCATGGCAGCCATGGCAGCCGTTGACTCGCGATCGGTAACATCGCCAAGGAAATAAGTGACCCGCCCCGAGCCGAGTGAACTCAATTCCTGGGCAGTACTAGCCGCGTCCTTCTCATTGCGCCCGGTGATCAACACGTTGGCGCCCGCGCGGGCAAAGACTTGGGCGATACCCTTGCCGATACCTTTGGTGGCTCCGGTAACGATCACTGATCGCCCTGCGATCGAGGTGAACATTCAATCCTCCTCGAGGTTCTTAAAAGCAAAGGCCAAGAACTCCTCCGCCAGCCGACAACTGTCATAAGTGTACTGCGGTCCCATGGCTTGAGCAGTCTCGGTGGTCGAATGGGATCCGATCCAAGCCACAAGGAGCATACGACGGAACATGATGAAGGTGCGAAGCTCCTGCACCTCGGCAGCACTCAATGGGGCGACTGTCCGGTATCCGCGGACCCATGCATCCACGAGTTCCGGCACATACGGCTCGTGCTCGATGAAAGACAGCGACGATGCAAGGTCATACATGAACCACGAGAGGCCACAATCATCAAAATCAATCACCGTCACGTCAGGTCCATCAACCAAGAGGTTCGCCAAACGCATATCCGCGTGGATGAGTCCCCAACGGTCCGCGGACTTCCCCCACAGTTGAAGACGCTCCCCAATCTTGTCCGCGCATCGGGAGAGAGTAGTTTTGGACTGCGCATCCATCCCGAGGCCGTCCTGCCACCTCCCCCAGTGTCCGTGCTCGCCGAGTGCGGTGTCGAAGTCCCATCTGAATCGAGTGAAGCCAGCAGGGCGAGACCAACGGCGCGAATGGTCATGCAGTCGCGCAGTTATTGCCCCCACCTGCTCAAAGTCCTGAGCTAGGCGGTCCTGCGTCGGTTCCGCCCCAAGGGCCCAACTAAAACGGCAGATGAAACGCTCATCGCCCACGCTCGGAAGGACAACGGCGATGCTATCTCCATCCGAGGTTTTCATGAGCGCCGGCGTCCGCACAATGCCTTCATTGCGCAGCGCGTTGATCCACATTAATTCGCTCTCAATCGACTCGCGCGTGTGGTAGTTCGTGCGATGTACCCTGAGCACGCTCCGTTCACTCGGCAGGTCTATTCGAAATGTCGCGTTCTCCGAGATATTCAACAGGGTTAGCGGAGTCGACTCGTCCAAGCCAAAAGCCGGAAGCGCACGGCGGGCATAGACCTCCCACCCCACAACTTCATCCACCTTTGTCTCCCTCGCTACTGGTCTCTCCCCTGGATACCAAGGAGAGCAGATCCGATGGCCGCGCGCGCGCTGTTCACCGCAACCGTTGAACCAGCAAGGTACACGCGACCTGCAGCGCCGATCATCTGCACGTCGACCAGAGTCAAGTCCGGTGCCGCCTTCTCGGCTTCATTCGCTGCGACAGCCGCGAATAGCGCCGGCGTCATCTCGAAGATAAGCAGGCTTTGGCCTGGCAGCAGCATCGACGCCTGCCGGTTTCGGTTAATTATCACCGCGTGCTGGTCGGTTATGTCATCGATGACATCGTGGTACAGAACGCGAGGGCGCAATTGGTCCTCCGCTCGCGCACCGATACCGGAGAGAATCGCTGCCCCGGCGGCCTCAACGTCCGCCAACTTATCCCCGTGCACCTCGAGCACCCCGAACTGGCGCTCGACGAACAAGATGCCGGGCTCGATCGCCGGCACCGCTCGTAGCGCAAGATCGGTGACACGCTCAATGGCCAGCCCGGGAGCCACCTCCACGATGAGCGCGTGCTGTCCTGCGTACGGCGGGTAGCCCCGTGCTCGCGTGGGGGTGCCGAGGAGTGCAGCGAACTGAGGCTGAAGGTCCTGGATCTGCAGGTAGACCCTGAGTTCAGGTGACGCCGTCTCGGGCAGCCCTGACACCTTCACTCGGCAGTGACAATGAAGTTCTTGGATAGTTCTGCGTGCGGACGTGGGATGACGTGCACGCTGATCAACTCTCCAACTTGTCCCGCGGCTTCTGATCCAGCCTCGGTGGCAGCCTTGACTGCACCTACGTCACCTACGATCGTGACCGCAACTAGGCCGTCACCGACCTGCTCGCGGCTGATTATCACTACATTGGCAGCTTTGACCATAGCGTCCGCCGCAGCTAGCGCTGCGACGTAACCCTTGGTCTCAATCATGCCGATTGCGTTGTTCGACATTCTTTTTCCCTTCGTAGTGCCGGGCGGTGGGCCCGGCGTGCTGGATTACTGCGAACTCTCGTCAATCGATCCGATAATGAGAGCGTCAATGGGTGGAGCCACTCCTTCTAACCACGCGGACGCAACGGAACCCGTAGCCACTAGGACCAATTCACCAATACCCGAGCCGAGGACATCGAAGGCAATTAGGCGTGTGCCTGCCGGTTCGACCTCTACTTCCAGGAATGCGCCGGTGGGAATGCCCGAAATCTTCTTCGTTGACCAAACTTTGCCAACAACCTTTGCCTTCAGCATGACTTACCTCATTCCTCGATTCGGATGATATCGATGCCACTTATCTTGGCCCGCTCGCGAGCCAGCGGCGTTACCACTACACGACGGGTAATCCAGATGCTCGAACCATCAACTTCCGCAGCGCGCACCTGACGCTCAGTTAGAGCACCGCGGGTGACGTGATGCTTCACTGCGACTGCTGCCGTGGTTTTCGCAGGGGAGCCCGCCTCCAGCTTGATAGAACCGTTCTGCATTGCGGCACTTATCTCCTCCGCTATTACCTCCTTTAGAACATCGCGTACGACCTCGCGGATCACCTCGCGCAGGAGCTCACTGGACACCTGATTGGCCACCATTAGCCGACCGCCTTCATCGCGCTCTCTGCCGCACTAGCGGCGGCCCTGACTTCGGATTCGAGACCGGTCAGGTACACCCGCCCGGTGGCTCCGACCATTCGATAATCGACCACCTTTATCCTCGACGCTTTCTCAGCCTCGTTGGTCGCAAGGATCGCGTAACTAGCTGGCTGCATTTCCATGACGTACATTGACTCACCGGGGATCGCCATCGAGCCGATCTTGTTCCGATTTATCAAGAAGGCATGCTGCCGATCGAGTTTGGAAACGACACGCGAAGCCAGCACTTGCGGCTTGATCGCAGTCGCAGCACTAACTTGAAGATGCTCGAGTACAGCATCTGCGGCACTGCGCACCTCACTGGTTGGGCCATGCAGCTCTAAATACCCGAACTGGCGTTCAACCAAGAGAATTCCTGCACCGACCCCAGAGTGTTTGAGGGCAATATCAGTGATGGGCTCGATATCTAGTCCTGGTGCGACCTCGATGATTTGCGCCGCGACATCGGCGCGGGGCAGCGCCCCACGCACCCACGTGCCCAAGTAGCACATGGTCTGCGGTTGCAGCCTGTCTAGGAAAATGAAGGAACGCAGTTCAGCCACAGTCAGCCCTTAATGATCTGTCGTAGTTCGTCGATAACAAGCCTTCGGATCTCCTCGCGGAGGTCATCGGTCCCGGAGAATTCGACAGGATTCGACGGCTGCGGTATGACCGGGGCACCCTCTAGATTGGACGCAATTGGGTACGCCGGCACGCTACCCTCTGGCACCGACCATGAGTTGAGATCAGTGAAGTCCGGCATGAGTACCGACTGATTCGAATTGTAGGCAATCAGCGTCTGATTGATGAAGTGCTTGGGTTGCAAGTTTTCGCCCAGCGATGACCTGCCGAAGAACCCGGTACCTATCGTCATGCTTGGCGCCAGAGCCGTCTGGATACCGGCACTCCCTAAACTATTGCCGACATTTACAGCCACCCGCAAGACCGGGAGTGCGGACGCATAATCCATTGTCACTCGCGCATCTTGACTGTGAATCGCTGCGCTATGACCACGCCCCGAGTTGCGTAATACGGCGCGAGCAGCATCTATGCCCCGAGCAGCGCTCGAAACCGTGACCATCGCAAGGACCGGGCACAGTTTCTCGTGCGCCAGGGGTTCCTCTGGGACGATCAGGTCAATCGGTGCTACGAGGATCAGCGTCCCCTTTGGAACTTTGAGGTCACAGGCAGCCGCGATCTCCGCTGCGCTCTTGCCAACCCAGGCAGTGTCGAAATTACCGGCCGGGAAAATCAGGTCACGCACCACTTCAACCTGTTCTGTGCTCAGCAGACAAGCACCCGCCTTGGTAAGTTCCTTTGTGAAGCTAGTTAAAATGCTGTCCTCGACGATTAGCACCGACTCACTGGTGCAAAGTATTGAATTGTCAAAGGACTTGCTCGCCACGATGCTCTGCGCAGCCGCAGCAAGATCCGCCGACTTCTCGACAAACACCGGGACATTGCTGGGGCCTACGCCAAAGGCTGGATTACCACTTCGATAAGCGGCGCGAACCATAGGCGCACCACCTGTGGCAACAATTACATCCACACGTTCATCTGTCATCAGTGCATTGATCAATGGGATTGAGGGCTGTTCCACAACCTGAATGACACCATCAGGTGCGCCTTCGGCGACCGCTGCATCCCGCATGGCGTAGGCGGCACTTGTGCACACACCCTTGGCGAAAGGATGCGGGGAAATGATAATGGTGTTGCGCGTTAGTAGGGCAAGCATGATCTTGAAGTAGACGGTGGCCACGGGGTTAGTGGATGGAGTGAGCGCAAAGATTACGCCAGCCGGTCGGGGCACTTCGACAATCTTGTCGCCAGACAAGATCGTTGGGGTGACGTAGTCATGGGACTCGTACGTGTTCCAGATTCCTACGGAGCAGGCCACGTTCTTCAAGACTTTATGCTCCACCACACCATAACCTGTTTCCTGCACCGCCAGCTCAGCAAACTCCCGAGCGTGATTCTCACCCGCAATCGCAGCCGCATGCGCGATGCGTCGAACCGAATCAATGTCGTAAGTTGCAAATGTTCGCGCCGCCCAAGTGGCCCGCTCCACCATGGCTCTTCCCCGCGGCACCCCCGCCGGTTCCAGCGGCATTTCAACCAGCGCTTGGGTCATCGTGGCCCCCGCAAAGATCTGACTTCAGCCCAGGCCCGACAAATGCTCACCTCGGTGCGGTCCAGCAACTCCTCCGCTATCTCTGGCTTAAGCAGCAAACCGGGCTTGTACTGCAGAACCCGGGGATCAAGGGTGGAGAAGATCGCCCAAACCCCATTTTCATACAAATGACGCATCACAAATTTTGCGCCCTGCGGATCGTTGAACTCCAAGCCGATGACCAAGCCGTTCTGCCGGATCCCGATCAACCAGTCGGGGTAATCCGCCTGGATGCGGCGTAAGCCTTGCCCGATGAAATCGGACAGATAATGAACCATGGAGCGGGTCTCCGGGCGCGAGCAGATTTCCAGCGTCTTAATCGCTGCCACACACCCGAGCTCCGCACCGCCGAAAGTGGAAATGTGCCCAAAGCCGTCCTGTGTCAACCACCCGGCCGCGTGCTCCGCAACGACCACGCAGGCAATCGGGTATAGCCCACCTGACAGCCCCTTGCCACTTACCATGATGTCGGGCGAGATTCCCTCTTTGCTGATGGCCCACAACTCACCAGTTCGCATGAGCCCTGTCTGCACCTCATCGGCGATGTAGAGGGCGTCATGTCGCTCGCACAATTCCTTGACCTTGCGCAGGTAACCCGGAGCAGGCAGTGGGAATCCAAAGGTGGCCGGGATCGTTTCCATGATCACCGCTGCTACATCTCGATTGCGCAGCACATTTTCCATCGCTTCGAGGTCATTGAATGGGACGTTCGGGAAATCCTCCGGATTGTCCGAAAGGAAGAGTTTAGAGAAACGTTCGTCACCGGTACCAACCGCAAGTCCGGTGTGACCGTGATAGGCCTTTGTAATCGACACAACTTTGCGTTTCTGGGTGGCGTGCCGGGCGGTTTTGATGGCAATGTCGATTGCCTCACCGCCGCCGGACCCGTAGATGACTTTCGTCAGTCCCGCTGGAGCCGAAGACACCAAGGCCTCCGCGAGCGCGGTCCGGGCGAGCGCCGGGAAGTGGTGGTTGCCTATGTCGAAGTGCTGCATTGCGGTGGTGATCGCCTGAACGACTTCGGGGTTTCGGTGGCCTAGGTTGTAAGTGCCACCATTGAGGTGGGTGTCAATAAGCCTTTTCCCGGACATATCGTAGATGAAGTACTCCTCGCGCCGGTCAATCACAAGAGGGACACCGGAGTCGATCCAAAACTGCGTCTTGCCCGGGTTCCAATAGGCCTTGGCTTTGTCTAGGACCTCCGCTTTGGACGCAAAGGAGAAAACCCCGTAGTCATAAGGAACTTCGACACTTGCCTGCTCCGGCATAGTCGCACCATACCAATTAGCAGACCATTTAGCAAGTATTGGTCTGAAATCAGTCGGCGACGCCCTTGGAAGCACCGACAGCCGAACGATATCTCCGCGGAAAACCCCTAAGCCACACGGCGATAGTGCTTGATTTAGGAATATAAGGGTGGGAGGATAAGGAAGCATGCTGTTCCGGCTGAGGAAGCGCGAACCCTGCGCTGGATGGAGACCTAATGAGCCAATACGCACCTGATGCCAACCCTGGCGACCACCAGGTATCCAAGGCCGACCAGGCGCGCCTCAAGGCCGGCGCGGTCGGCCTGATCGGGGTGCTTTTCATGGCGGTCGCCAACGCGGCGCCCATCACGGCCATGAGTTTCAACGTGCCAATTGCCGTCGGCTACGGCAACGGCATCGGCGTGTCCGGCGGCTACCTCTTTGCCACCATCGTCCTGACCATCTTCACCATCGGATTCGTGGCCATGGCCAAATACATAACCACCGCCGGGGCTTTCTACGGTTTCATCTCCCACGGCCTCGGGCAGGTCATGGGAATGGCTTCCGGGTTGATCGCAGCTGTGGCCTACATCATCTTCGAAGCTTCGCTAATTGGCGGTTTCGCCTACTTCGCCTCAGAGTACGTACTCAAGCCCGCCGGTCTAAACCTAAACTGGATGGTCCTTGCGGTCATCGGAATCATTATTATCGCGATCCTCACCTACTATTCGATCACCCTCTCGGCGAGCATCCTCGGTATCACCTTGGTATGTGAGATCGTCCTGCTACTAGCACTTGGTGTCTCCGTCTTGTTCAAGGGCGGCCCAGACGGCTTCATGTTCGCCGAGACAGTGCCTCCCCAGAACGCCTTCAACAGTCTGAGCGAGGGAGCCTTCGGTACCGGAGTGGCCGCAGGTGTTGCAGCAATCGGTCTCTTCTTCGCGTTTTGGTCTTGGGTTGGCTACGAAACCACGGCGGTTTACGGCGAGGAGTCGAAAGACCCAAAGCGCAATGTTCCCCGCGCGACACTGATCGCAGTCGTCGGTCTCGGCCTCTTCTACACCTTCATGTCGTGGCTAGTCGTGGTCGGTAACGGCGCTGCTCAGTCCGTAGAGGTTTCCGCAGGCGCGGCACCGGTCGACCTATGGCTCGGTCTGGTAGGACAAAACCTCGGTGGTTTCATCGAGGTGGTGTACAAAGTCTTGCTGGTAATCGGCTCGTTCGCCTGCGCCTTAGCTTTTCACAACGCTGCCTCACGGTACATCTTCGCGCTGGGGCGAGAGAGCGCCGCACCTGCGGTGCGTAGGACACTCGGTTCAGTCTCCACCAAGCATGGATCACCAGCCATTGCCTCGTTCGTGCAGAGCGCTATCACGCTGGTGCTTTGTGTGCTCTTCCTCTTGTTCACGAATGTCTACGTGGACGGCGAGGCGGTCCCAGAACTGATTCCGTATGTAAATGTGTACGGCCTGCTGGCTCTAATCGGTACCGCCATGGTTCTGATTGTGCAGACGATTACCTCGTTTGCCGTAATCGGGTACTTCTGGGTTAAGAAGGTACACCGGGGCAATGTGATCACCACACTTATTTGTCCCATCCTTGGTGCTCTTGGCATGCTCTACGCCCTGTCACTACTTTGGTCTAACCGGCAGTTCGCTGCCGGCCTCGCGGCAGACAGTCTCGTGTTCGCCTTGATGCCCGTGTACGTAATCGGTCTTTTCGTAATCGGTGCCGGCTACGCCTTGTACGTCAAGTCGAAGAGGCCGGACATCTACGACGAGATCGGGCGCACCACAATGGACGAGGCGCACGAGCGCGTGTAACACTATGGTCACCAAAAGGGGGCGCGTACCTTCGGGGCGCGCCCCCGGCCATTAGTCGGGAGACCACATGAGTGCCTCGGCCGATACGCTGACATGGGCACCCGACCCTGACGCAGACCCAGCGACTTACACCTACACCTTCGGCGGATCCGCGCCGGTGGCCCACTTGCGCCCAGGGCAACGGATCTCAACTTGGACGATGGACTGTTTCGGGGGCCGGGTGCGCAGCTCCGCGGACCTTCCATCTTTGGTCTGTGACCCTCGGTACCTCAACCCACAATCAGGGCCCTTCTTCATCGATGGTGCCCAGCCCGGTGACACCCTAGCGGTGCACTTTGTCTCCATCGAGCCGCGTGAGGCGTGGGGGGTGAGCTCTACAGTGCCGTTCTTCGGCGCACTGACGTCCACCAATTACACCGCGACCTTGCAACCAGCCCTCCTTGAGCGCACTTGGTTTTATGAATTGGACCTCATCGATCGGCGAGTGCGCTACGCGGCCGTGGACACGCCTTTTACCGCAGCACTGCCACTGGATCCCATGCACGGGACTGTCGGTGTCGCCCCCGCGCTCGGCGAAGTCCGTTCGTCCCTCACCCCTGGTGATTGGGGCGGCAACATGGACACTCCTGAGATGCGCGCGGGCGTAACTTGCTACCTAGGGGTCAATGTTGAGGGTGCACTCTTTAGCCTCGGAGACGGGCATGCGCGCCAAGGTGAGGGAGAGGCGTGCGGGGTTGCGGTGGAGTGCGCTATGGACACCGAGGTTATTGTCGATGTGCTCGCGGGCCACACCTGCTCATGGCCCCGCTTGGAGAGCGACGACTACATAATGACCACCGGGTCGACGCGTCCGTTGGAGGATGCCTTTCGCATTGCGCATCAACAAATGGTCTTATGGGTGGCCGAGCTGACCGGTCAGAGTGTGATCGATTCTTATCAACTGGTATCACAAGCAGCTCTGACGCCAATTGCGAATGTGGTCGACACGAATTACACGGTGGTGTGTAAGTTCCCGAAATCCCTACTCAAAGGGGTTAGTGCCATGGACGGGATGCACTCAAGGATGCGCGATAAGGCGCGCTCATGAGCCGGGTAAGCCGGTACGAAATTGATCTCGACCTCGCATTGCTAATGGTCTCTGCCGCCCGTTCTGCCGCCGAGCAATTGGACGCTTGCGTCTCCATCGCGGTCGTCGATGCAGGCGGCCAGTTGATTGCCTTCGCTCGAATGGATGGAGCTGAGATCGCAGGTCCGGTTCTCGCTCGAGACAAGGCTTACACGGCTGTGGCCCACCGGACCGACACCGGTTCGCTGAGCGATTTAACCGCTCCCGGTGGGCAACTCGCTGGTATGTACGCGGCCGATGGGGGCCGTTACATCACTTTCGCAGGTGGTATTCCGCTCTGGGACGGCAGCAGAGTGAGCGGCGGCGTCGGCGTGAGCGGCGGCACCGCTGAACAGGACGAGCAGGTGGCGCAAGTGGCGGCACAGACTTTCGATGAGGCGGCACGGTGACCATAGGTCGCTTTCGGTTCATGGATCGGCAGCGAGTGAACCTCGACGGATTCGCGGAGCCCGATCCCGCACTCGGCATGATCGCATTCAACTCACCGAATGACCCGGAGCCCTCCTTAATTGTGGAAAATGGTCGGGTCATCGAAATGGACTCAAAACTAGAATTCGAGTTCGACATCATCGATCACTTCATCGCCCGGCATGGTCTGGATCTTGAGGTTGCTGCGGAAGCCATGACTATGGACCCGTTGCACTTCGCACACATGTTGGTCGATCCTCGTGCCCCACGCTCGGAGATAATTCGCCTAGCAGCAGGCATGACGCCCGCCAAGTTGGCGCAGTGTCTGACCCTCCTGCGGCCCGCCGAACTCGTGATGGCGATGACTAAGTGCCGGGCCCGGCGCACCCCCAGCAACCAGGCCCACGTGACCAATCGCTCGGATGATCCGCTGCTCCTCGCAGCGGACGCTGCGACCGCTGCAGCGTTTGGATTCCGCGAAATCGAAACCACCGTGCCCGTTCTCGAAGACGCACCATCGAATGCAATAGCCGTCAGCATTGGTGCCGCGGTTGGCTCCCCCGGCGTACTCGTGCAGTGCTCCGTGGAGGAATCTGTTGAGCTTGAGATGGGAATGCGCGGCCTGGTCTCATACGCTGAGACCGTCTCCCTGTACGGCACCGAACAGATCTTCATCGACGGCGACGACACCCCATGGTCGAAGGCCTTCTTGACCTCTGCCTACGCGAGCCGGGGCATCAAGATGCGGGTGACTTCAGGGGGTGGCGCGGAGGCTTTGATGGGAGCTGCGGAGGGCTGCTCCATGTTCTACCTCGAATCACGATGCGTGGCCCTTGCTCGCGCTGTTGGCGCCCAAGGAGTGCAAAATGGCGGGATCGATTCTGCTTCTGTTGCCGGATCTGTTCCCGGTGGCGTCAAAAGCCTGATGGCGGAAAACCTAATGGTGATGGTGCGAAACCTCGAAGCTTGCACGGGCAATGACGCCCTGATGAGCGAGTCCGACGTGCGGCGCACGTCGCGGACCCACCCGATCTTCATCGCCGGCTCGGACTTCATCTGCAGTGGTTTTGGATCTATCCAGCGGTACGACAATATGTTTGGCCCTAGTCAGTGGAACTCCGAGGACATTGACGACTACCTAGCTATGCAGCGGGACTGGGGTGTCGATGGCGGACTGCGTACCGCTCGCGAAACCGATGTCGAGGAACTTCGTCGAACGGCTGTTGAAGTGGTCAGCGACGTGTACCGATTGCTCGGACTAGCTAGTTTCAGCGCCGAATGGCAGGAGCAGGCTGTGGATGCTGCTGGTTCCAAGGATGTTCCGGCCGCCGATCTGATGACGCCGCTGCAGGCATCAAGGCTTATCCGAGATACGAATATTACAATGCTCGACGTCGTGCGCGCACTCGACGAGTCGGGTCATGAGACCATCGCCCAGCGCCTTCTCGATCTGCTCAAAGCGCGCCTAAATGGCGATTATTTGCAGACTGCGGCGATCTTCGATGAGGACATGTCCGTTCTCTCCCTCGTTACTGATCCAAATGACTATGCAGGTCCGGGCACCGGTTACGTCCCCACCCCGTTGCGGCAGTTGCAGATCGATTCGATCCGACAGGTGCGATCTGTGGCCGACCTGCGTAGTGACCAGGCGCAGGCACGATCTACTCGACTCACCGAAGGTCTGGTAGCCGAGCGAGGCATCGGATCAAGGGACGTGGTGATCGGCGTTTCCCCGGCTACAGCACGCGATATCTGGCGAACGCTCGGTGGCCTGATGGTGACCGAAGCGCTAGACGAACTGCTCGCGGGGCTCGAGGAGGAGGGTTGCCAGGGGCGCATAGTCCGGTTCCACGACACCGTCGATCTTGGTCTGATCGGCCTGAAGGCAGCGCGCCTTGCCGGATCGGGGATCGGCATCGGCCTACAGGCCAAGGGGACGGCGCTCATCCATCGACATGACCTACCCCCACTGGGGAATCTGGAGCTCTACAGTGTGGCGCCAAGCCTCGGGCGCGCGGAATATCGCGCCCTCGGGCTCAATGCGGGACGGCACGCCAAGGGTGCGAACCCGGAGCCGGCGCGCAACCCCTACTCGGACGAAGCTATTGAGGCGCGCTACCACACTTCCGTTGTCTCGCTGATGGCTGTCGAGCGGGAGTGCAGCGACTTAACGGCCCCGCCCATCACACTGCACTTGGAGCGGTCATGACATTAGGTATTTCAGGTCGCTCGGCCGAGAACATTACTCTCGAGGCGGTGCGCAGCGGTGACATCCGCCCCGAAGACATCCGCATCCACCCAGATACCTTGGTTCAGCAAGCAGAAGTTGCCCGAGCACATGCCAATCCACAATTAGCGGCAAATCTGTTGCGTGCCGCCGAACTCACGCGGCTTGACGATCACCGGGTGCTCGAGATTTATGAGGCCTTACGCCCGAATCGCTCAACCTCAGCGCAACTCCTAGCGATCACCGATGAATTGGTGGCACAGGGCGCAGTTCTGACCGCGGAGCTTGTCCGCGAAGCGCTGGAAATCTACGAACAGCGCAGCCTGCTCGCGTGACTCTGATCGCCGGAGTAGACATTGGAAATTCAACAACCGAGGTGGTCATTGCCGACACCAGTTCTTTCCCGCCACAACCCTGCGCGTGGGATCGCGTGCCAACCCATGGCTTAAAGGGATCACCCGAGGCAACGCGTCGCGCGGCTCGTGTAGTCCAGCGGCTCGCTCGGCGATCTGGCTTCATCCCCGATCTCGTGGCAATGACCGCGCAGCAACCCGTCCTGACCGGTGTGCATTCCCTGCCACGTGTTCAGCGCGCACCTGGCCGCCTAGTTATCTTGGACGACCATCCGATGACTCCAGCCGGCAGCGGCGTAGCGTGCGGTAGACCCATCGCCCAACGAGCTGAACCGCCACGGGGAATCGCGGTCATCCTGGTTGCTAGTGATCCGCTGTCCTACCGCGCTACCGCTGACACCATAAACCGCTGGCGATCCAACGGAATTGATTTGCGCGGCGCTTTACTCGCGGGTGACGAGGCCCGCCTGGTACACGCGCGCATCGGTGCCGATCTCGTGATAGTCGACCGGGTAAATTCCGAGCAGGCCTTGCGTTGCGACCTGATAGCGCTCGAAGTCAATGATTACGTCATTGGGCCGATCGCTGATCCCCTCTACCTAGTCGCGCACCTTGATTTGCTGCCGGATGAGATCTCCGACGCCACCATTGTTGCTGGCGCCGTGCGCGGGAGTCGATGTGCTGTAATAGGTCGCTTGCCGATCGCGGTCAGCCGCGAACTACATCCGGCCGGATTCCTAACCTTCACCGACGGATTTGTTGCCGGTTTGGACGAGGCCCATGACCAGCTTGCGGCCAGACCGGTTGGCAGCGCCGCGCACCTTGTCTTCGCGAACGGTGCTCACCAAGATGTCTCAGATGCTTGGGTTGTTGATATTCAGTCCCTCGGGTCACCCGCAGCGCTGCGGCGGGCTTCTACTACTCCCGAACTCGCGGTCTCCACCCTCGCCACTGTCGGTGATGCAACAGTGGCCGAATTGGCTTTTCAGGAGGTTAATTCGTTGCCCATATTGATAGTTGGCGATGAGGCTCGGGCTGCAGCATTAGGAGCACGTACCACCCCTGGTTGCGCAGAGAACACGGTCGTACTTGACCTCGGCGGCGGAACGATAGACATCATCACTGACGGCTCGGTCACCGGTGCCGGGTCGGGGGATCTGCTCAGCGCGTGCATCGGGTCACTTGCCGGCATTTCGTTGGGCGCTGCGGAATGGGTTAAACAAGGGCCTGCTTTTCGTATAGATACCCCCTCTATCGCCTCCCGCGAAACCCAGACCCAGGATTTTTTGCCAACCGAGGTTCCCGGGTCACTCGTGGGCTGGCTGGCAGTTAATGGGCCCACCGGCGCCTTGCCTTTTTCTCGCAACCTAACCCTTGGCGATTGGCGCCAGCTCCGCCTAGCCGCGAAGCGTGCGGTCATCGAGGACAATGTGCGGCGTATCAGCGGTGGACTTCAGATCGATAGTCCCACCGCGGTGGCGGTGGGTGGTCCGGTTGGCGATCGGGAGATTCTCGAGTGTCTGTCTTCAGCCCTCCCGGCCTTGGCCATCGGCCGTGGTGATGTCGCTGGAACTCTGGGACATAGATTCGCCGTCGCCTACGGGTTGGTACTGCTCGCAGCCCAGGAAATGCAAAGAACGTGAGCTGCAATAATGTTGAAAAGCTTCATATACAGACTCCTGCGACATAACATGGGAGTACCCTCATAAACCACTAGGAATAAAACTCACGGCAATTAAGTTGTCGTACCAACAATGTTAATCCACTACAACATGAGGTCACCAATGGATGTCATCGCATATGCCACTTCGGCACCTAAGGCCCCGCTGGAGCCATTCGTGTTTAGTCAACGCGAAGTCGGCCCGCACGACATTTTGATCGACATCAAATTCGCCGGTATCTGCCACTCCGATATCCATCAAGCCCGCGAGGACTGGGGATCGGCCATTTTCCCGATGGTGCCCGGGCATGAAATCGCAGGTGTGGTGAGCGCGGTCGGCAGCGCAGTGACGAAGTTCAAGGTTGGCGATCACGCCGGGGTCGGGTGCCTCGTTGATACCTGTCGCGTTTGCGCGAATTGCCTGGCTGGGTTGGAGCAATACTGCCTAGGTCACATGGTGTTGACCTATAACGGCGTTGAGGCTGACATGCAGACACCCACCTATGGCGGCTACGCCACCCACATCGTCATCGATGAGGGCTACGCCCTGACCATCCCGCCAGGCTTGCCCCTCGACATCGCCGCTCCCCTCCTGTGCGCGGGAATCACCTTGTATTCACCACTTCGCTATTGGCAGGCCGGCCCCGGTACCAAGGTAGGCATCATGGGGCTGGGCGGCCTCGGGCACATGGGGGTGAAGATCGCACATGCAATGGGCGCTGAAGTCACGTTGATTAGTCACTCGCCGGGCAAGGAGGAAGACGCTAGGCGCCTTGGAGCAGACAATTTCATTCTGTCGAGCGACACAAAAGCGATGAAAGCCGCCCGCAATTCCCTCGATTTGGTTATCAATACCGTTTCGGCAGATATCGAGCTCGACCACTACCTGGCCCTGATCAAGTTGCAGGGCACCATGTGTGTTGTCGGGCTCCCGGAGAAGCCGCTGTCCGTGAGTGCATTCGCCCTCACCGGCCAACGGAGATCCCTAGCCGGGTCAAATATCGGTGGCATCGCCGAAACTCAGGAGAAGCTGAACTTCTGCGCCGAGCATGGCTTCGGGAGCGATGTCGAAGTCATTGCGGTCCAACAGGTTAACGAGGCCTGGGAGCGAGTGCTAAGGAGTGATGTTCGCTACCGGTTCGTGATCGATACCGAGTCACTCAACGCTTGATGGGCCGGGTGAGGCAGGTTGGCCCGCCCTCACCCTTGTTTATTTCACTTGCTTCATACAGATGCACTTCGACCCCGCGCCGCCGCAGCAACTCGGCGGTAGCGTCATTTCCGGTAGTCATCACGACGACACCCGGTGCAATCGCCAACACATTGCATCCAAGTGTTGCGTAATCCGCCTCGGGCAGGCTGAGAATCTCAATACCGCGTTGCTGCAGGGCCTGCATCAAGGCCACCGGCGCCAGCCGCTCATAGACAAGTACCAGATCTTGCCTTATCGCCGAAATGACCGACATCAGATGTAGGCAGAACTCCGGGCCTAGGTCATGGGGGAGATCGAACACTTCAACCCCGACCCCATCAGCCGCCAGCATCGGCCGAAGTTGGTCAATCCCGGCCGCATTGGTGCGATACGAGCGTCCCATTGCTAGCGTATTTTCATCAAGCCAGTACATGTCACCGCCATCAGCGGTGGCAGCACCGGTGAGCTTGCCAACCACGGGCACCCCTAGGGCGTGCAGATCGGCGGTCATGAGCGGGGGCTCACCGGCGCGCACCGCTTTGGCTCCGCGGAGTTCGATAACACCCGATGGGGTGATGAATGCTGGGTCATAGGCGAAAATGGCATCGGGCATATCGTCAACCGGTGCCAGCTCCGCAACTTCGCACCCAAGTTTGCGCAGCAGGGCGACGAAATCTCGATGCTGTTGCAGGAGCAGCTCGCCGTCGATCGGCTGCTCCCAATGCGCCACCGCATAGTCACCGCGCAGCGAAGGTGCTCGAACCGCCACGCGGACGAGCGGCGCCACCATCGAACGCACCCCGTAATCGCTCATGCCCTCATACTTTCCAAGATTCCGGTAAGCCGCAGCCGATTGAAGCGCAAGATGAAAATATAAATAACATTTCCTGCCACGACAATCGAACCAAATGCCAAGGTGAGCCACCATGGATTGAAGAAGATTAGTGGCAGCCAAACCCACATGGTTAGCCAGTGCACCCACTCGGCCCTGCGCACCTCAACGAGGTAGGCACCCAGATCCTCGATCGTCAAGCCAGGCAGTTCCTTCTTGCTTTGTCCACCGAACACCGAGCCGAATTCGGGCAAAGTTCGAGCCAATTTGGTGATTCCGATCCTGCGATACCTCGTTCGTGTCTCGAATCGATTGAATCGAAGCGGGCCAACATCTCGTTGCAGCCAGGTATTCGGCCAGCGGGGGGCCGAGGCGCCGATGCAGATAGCGAGTCCAATCACCACCACGGCGGAGGCGGCGATATGCAGCAGCAGATCTTGGGCACTCACACGCGTTTGCCTAACGCCTCGGTTAGTCGTGCCAGTGCCGGGCTTATCGATCCTTTAGGCACCTTCACATGCACTATCGCCAACTCATCATGGGCGAATGCCTCGGCTAGTGCGTCTGAAAGTTCATCCTCGGTTGACGCGAGCCAGCCTTTGCCAACACCGAAAACATCAACCAGTTTTTCAGCAGCGAGCGGTGCAATGTCATTAAATGGACCATCGCGCATCGGCCGCTGAGTGCCGAATCCGCAGTTGTCCATCACGATGATGATCGGGTGAACACCATTTAATGCGCACCAGCCCGACTCGATGCCGCTCATTGCGAATGCTCCGTCACCAACAAGTACGACCGGTCGGTGCTCAGCGTCGGCCTTACCGGCACCCAAAGCAGCCGGTATTGCGTAACCCATCGTCGCGTAGTAGGCACTCGATATCGACCATGCTGGTACCGGCAGCTCAACCGAGGCGAATAGGCAATCACCCGGGTCGACTATTAACCCGTGACTCTCATTCATCCGCGCTGCCACCGCGGCAATGAGCCGCTCAGCATGGATAGGTACCGCACCCGCCGAAACGAATTCAGGGACATCATGTTCGGCTGGTAGTAGCGCATCGCGGCCCGCGGAAACAGCATCTCGCAGCGCGGGTAAGAAGGCTACGAGCGGTACCTCGCGGTAGGTGCGCAAACCCACGGTGACGTCGGTGTCGGTGCATGCGATGAGATGAGTCGGCGAGATATGCGCGGTGAAGCCACCAAAGTTAAGGTCGGTAGGTAGCACACCCAAACTCAAGAGCACATCGGCGCCTTCAACAACTTCAACGACGTTGACCGGGCTTACCGCACCTTGATAGACACCAAGTGCTAGCGGATGCCGTTCGGGGAATACCCCTTTTGACATTGAGCTGGTTGCCACCATTAAGCCAAGATGCTCGGCCAGGCCAAGTAGCGGGGCGGCCAATGACCTGCGGGAAACCATTACCCCGGCTTGGATAACAGCGGAGTTCGCTGAACGCAGCATCGAAACAACATCGGCGACGGCCGCGGCCAACTTGGCCTCATTGACCGGTTGCGGTTGCAATTGAATTGGGTCTGGGGATGAGCTGATTAGGTAATCAACCTGATCGCGCGGAATCTCTAAGTAACCTGGCCTTTGGGTTGCCAGCATGGTGGCAATGACCCGATCGATTTCTGCCGCAGCGGTGATCGGATTATCCAAGACGGCTTGCGCAACCGTTAGATCTTGGAAAACTTTAAGTTGGGTGTCGTAGTCCTTGACCCGGTGGTGGAGCATCGCCCCATTTGCCCGCTCCGCAATACCCGGTGCACCCGAGACAACGAGCAGCGGTACCTGCTCGGCCCAGGCGTTAGCCACCGCATTGGTCAACTTGAGCCCACCGACGCCGTAGGTGCAGCCAACAACACCCAGGCCCCGCAGCCGCGCATAAGCATCGGCGGCAAACCCTGAGCCCTGCTCATCGGCGGTGACGAGCATCGGCAGTCCCGCATCAGCCAAGGCCCCGAACAGGCGCAGGGCGTAATCACCAACTATGCCGAACCCAACGGTTACCCCGTGTTCAGCAAGGCGTCGGACCAGATGAGCGGGGATCGTGGTTTCACCCTTGATCAGCGGCTTAGTGCTATCGGGCATGCGGACCTTCTCTTAGCGCGGGCGGGTTCGTCCAATTCGGCGGCGAGGGAGGGATTTGAACCCCCGGAAGGTTGCCCTTCGGGCGCTTTCAAGGCGCCTGCATTCGGCCGCTCTGCCACCTCGCCAGGTGCCTACATACCGTAGTGCACACCGGTCATCGGGACGAAAATGTCAGCGTCATCTAGCCAGATCCGCAAAGTCGCCACCGCGGTTACCCCCCGGTGGCAGTGTCCACCGCTATTTCGATCAGCAGCAAGACCGTGCAGATGCAGCCCCGGTATCACTACTTGGTCATTGACATCCGGGAATCTAAAACCCACCATCGTGCCCGCCCAGATCTCGAAGGCGAACTGCACCTCGTGGTCCAAGACCTCGGTGATTGGGCGATAGGGCGGGGTTTGGCGCGGCTCACTGCGCAACAACACCTCGGTGAAGGTCCCATCAACCCGGATCGCCGCCACCAGGTGGTCATGGTGTTGGCCGGCCGCTTTTAATACCTCATCAATTAAAGTCGTGAGACCGGCGAAGTCAGTGCCCGCGGCCACCTGTTCAGTGATACTCACACCGCCCTGGGCCACCACCGCAAATGGCAGGCCCTGCTGTGGCTCGGCAATCACCGGGATGCCATCAACCGGCACCCGCCAAACGGTGTCGTCAAATGCGACTATCTCGCCGTCAACCGCCTCGGCGACACCAATGCCGAGCACCGCGTCTTTGAAAGCCTCAGCAACGGTGATCGCGGATTCATAGTGGCCTTCGAAGAGATCCCGCACAATTTCGGTCTGCTGAATATGCCCCTGCCGGGCCTTAGCCGGATCAGGTTCGGTGCGGGTTACCGCAGCGGCCAGGGCAGCATCAAACATGTCGGTAACGATAGCGGTCGCTCAATCTTCATAACCGAAAGGCCACCATGCGCTTGCATCGAGCCATCTCCTCAGACTTACCCCTGTTGGTCGTTGCTCTCGAGGAGGAGGCAACACATCTACATGTCACCGAGTTACCCGTGTTAGTCACGGGCGCCGGCAAAGTAAATGCCGCGGTCGCGGTAGCCACCATCCTCGGTGAGTTCTCACCGGCCCGCGTCATAAACCTCGGCACCGCAGGTAGTTTACGTGATGGCCTTTGGGGTACCCAGGTGATTTCCCGGGTAACACAACATGACCTTGATGATTCAGCGCTATTCGCACTCACCGGGTTGCATTTCGGTGCGCCCATCGAATTCGGTGGCACCGGGCCGACCCTGACAACCGGCGACGCTTTCATTTCGGACTCCGCCACGCGCGAAAGGCTGGCCCAGCAGGCCGACCTCGTCGACATGGAGGCCTATGCGATTGCCCACGCCGCCGCGGTCGCCGGTATTCCGCTGACCATCGTCAAGCAAGTTAGTGACCAAGCCGGTGAGACAGCCAGTAAATCTTGGGCTTCTTTAGTTGATGAATGCGCTCAGCAACTTGGTATCTGGGTACGCGATAACGTGCTGAAATAAAGTCAGTTACTCAGCAGCTTCAATCGGCACAACCGCACCCCGTGGTGAATTGCGGCGGTCCATCAGCAGCCCCACCACGGCAAGGACGAGTGAGACCGCCACCACCGTCGTGACAATTTCAGCGACCGAGTCATGCCGCCAGAAGGCGACAATGCCGACAAGCACCAGCAGCGCCACCCATACCGTCAAAACCGCGCGACGATCTTGGGCGGCGAGCCGGGCATAGAGCAATACCTGAACCAACGCGAATGCCGAGCCTTCTAGGGCAAAGAGCCAAGCCTCCGAGCCGAGTTCAACATATTGCGCACCGCCCAGAACCCGCATTACGAATGCACCGAACGCGAAACTGAATCCGGTGACAAAAACACCAAGGGCCGCGGTCAGCCCGGTTGCAATGAGCACCGCACGCCTTGAATCACCGGCGGTCATCTTCGGGAACAACACGATAATGATCGCATTCGGCAGGAAGAATGCGATCTTGGCCAGCAGCACCCCGACCGAGTACTCACCTGATTGATCCTCGGTCAAGAAAATGCGGGCGAGTAGGACGTCAACGTTGGTAAGGGTAAATAGCACGAGTAGGGCATGGGCGATGTGACCAAACTCGGCGGCGCCGCTCCTGTCTAAAGTTCCGGCCCAAGTTTTCGGACAGATTAATAGGTAACTAATGACGGCACCGACCGCGCAGCCGACCAGTAGGCCGGCACTGACACCGATCACACTGCGAAATGCCAGCACGAAAACGATGCCGACAAACGCTCGGCCAAAACCATTGGCCAAGAAACCAATGGAGAACCGAAGGTGCTCCTCGCGGCCTTGTGCTATCCCAAGGGAAGCCGTGCCGAGCACCACGAAGCCAAGGGACGCGAGCCCCATAGCCACCGCGGCATAGGGAATGGCGAAGACCAAACTAAGTGGCCAGGCCGCCAGTAGACCCGCCAAGATGATGGACACCCCGACATAAATGGCGAGCCGAATCGCTTGGCCTTCTACTTCGGCACGATTGCCCGTGGCGACCGACACCCGCCGGGCGGTCAATGCCTGAACCGCGATCGACAGCGTCGAGATGATGATCAAGATGCCGAGCAGGGCACCGTAGGCGCCAAAGTCGGCCGGGGTGAGTATCCGGGCCGCCACAATGGACAGCAGGTAGGCGGCACCATTGCCGATCAAGGTGGCCGCTCCCACGAACACCAAGCCCTTGGCTAGGGTCCGTCGGGTTTGCTCACTCACGCCTAGACCCTACTTCCCTGCTAATGAAGCGCCCGGCTCACCAGTCGATATCCAGATAAAGTCGGAATCAGTTCACCTTGTTTAAGTGCCGGGCTGGCTATAGCCTTCAGGCTTCACCAGTAAATCTAGGGGACAATGTGACCGACGCACATTTGGATATCCGGCAGGTCACCAAGACATTTCCAACACCTGAGGGTGGGGTGGTGGTCGCCCTCGACCGCGTCGATCTGGCTATCGCCGAAGGAGAGTTCTTCGTAATGCTCGGCCCTTCGGGCTGCGGCAAGACTTCGCTACTGCGGTGCATCGCCGGGTTGGAATACCCAGACAGCGGTGAGATTCTGCTCGACGGCTCCCGCATTGACGACATCCCGGCCTATGCCCGGCCAGTCAACACCGTCTTTCAGTCGTACGCACTGTTCCCACATATGTCAGTGGCTCAGAATGTCGCATTCGGGTTGGAGATGGAGCGGTTACCCAAGAACGAGATAAAGAGCCGGGTGGCCGCAGCCCTTGAGCAGGTCAAGTTGACCGGGCTAGACCGACGCAAGCCAACCCAGTTATCCGGCGGCCAACAGCAACGAGTCGCGTTAGCCCGCGCACTCGCCAAACAACCAAAAGTGCTCTTGCTCGACGAGCCACTTTCGGCCCTTGACCTAAAGCTGCGGCGCGGCATGCAGGTCGAACTCAAACGCCTGCAGCGCGAGACCGGTATCACCTTCGTATTCGTCACCCACGACCAAGAAGAAGCCATGACGATGGGTGATCGCATTGCTGTCTTCAATGAAGGCAAGATCGTGCAGGTCGGCTCGCCGCAGGAGATTTATCGCAGGCCGGTCAATGGTTTCGTTGCAGACTTCATCGGCGAGACGAATTTGATCAAGGTAACTGTTGGCTCCGGTGGATTTATCTTCCCCGGCGGCGGAGTGCTAGCACGGGAGTTACTCGCCGAGGACTGCGAGGTTCCAGCGGCTGGCGAGTGCTTACTGGCTGTCCGACCCGAGGACTTCGAGTTGGTCGACACCGACGCCGCGGTGGTCGGCGAGGTCGTTGACGTTATCTTCACCGGTGGGTTGATTCGCTTGCATGTGCGAGCAGGTGACCAGGAAATCGTCGCAGCACTGCCATCGCATGGTGCGGTAGTGCCGGCGGTTGGTGACCAAACCCGCCTACGCCCGATTACCAAGGCGGCGCGAACGGTGGGTTCATGAGCAAGGTTCGCGCTCCTAAGAGCCCGGGCCGGCCGGGGCAGGCCTCGTCGTGGCTGGCAACCCCAACACTTGTTTTTCTGATCCTCGTCATCTTGCTGCCACTTTTGATAACCGTGGTCTACTCATTCTTGTCGCAGCCGTCGCTCGGGACCGGCGTTAAATGGGTTTTCTCCACCGATGCCTACCGTCAGATCTTCGTTCAGGAAAAGCTTGATGGCACCACAGCATTTGACACCCGCTACCTAAAAGTGCTTTGGAACTCCTTCTACTACGCCGGTATCGCCACCATCACCACTTTGATACTCGGGATTCCGGTTGCAATGTGGATTGCGACTCGACCGGTTCGGTTCCGGGCGCTGCTGGTACTTGCTGTCACCTTGCCCTTTTGGACGAGTGTGCTAATCCGCACTTACGCGGTGCGCCAGATTCTGGACGAGACCGGGCCAATCGGGGGGTTCCTTAAGATCATTGGCGTCGGCAACAGTTATCAGATTCTCTACACGCCATGGGCCACCATCATCGGCTTGACTTACACCTTCATCCCGTTCATGATCTTGCCGATCTACGCCAGCGCTGAACGCTTCGACTTTCGCTATGCCGAGGCCGGATACGACCTAGGTGCCAAGCGCTGGACGGTACTCCGGCGCATCGTGATCCCGGGGATCCGGCCTGGCATCATCGCCGGCATTGCCCTTGTGTTCATCCCCGGCCTTGGCTCATTCCTGCAGCCCGACATGCTCGGCGGCGGTAAGACCAACATGATCGCCAACGTCATCGCAAACAACTTTGGTCAGGCACGCAACTGGCCCTTTGGCTCAGCGCTATCGGTGTTCCTGCTGATATTCACCGTGCTGTTCGTCCTCATGGTTACTACAGGAGTGCGCTCCCGCGGCGATCAGGTGCGGCTGATATGAGCCCCGTAACCACCTCGCGACCTCGCCGACGGCTAGTCAACCTCAGTAACTTCCCGCTATTTCGCGGTACCTCTATCGCGGTACTCGTCGGTATGTACCTGCCGCTCCTATTAGTGGTGTTCTACTCATTCAATCAAAACCGGTTAGCCCAAATCTGGACCGGGTTCTCATTTAAGTGGTACGACTTCGTATTTCACAATGACGACATCTTGCGCGCCTTGAAGAACTCGCTCATCGTTGCGGTCGTCGCCACCATTTTGTCAACCCTGCTCGCACTCGGTGCCGCCCTCGGCATGTTGCGCATGGCCAGGTCTGGACGGGTATTCGCCTGGGGCTTACTGGGCGCCCCGCTCCTCATTCCGGAGATAGTGCTGGCGGTCGGCACCCTCGGGTTCTTCTTGACCATCAAGGTGCCACTTGGGCATGTCGCACTAATCCTTGCGCACACCGCCTTTTGCATCCCCTTTGCCTTGTTGCCGATCAGGGCGCGCTTGGCCGGCTTGGATGCGGCCCCCTTCGAGGCCGCCACCGATCTCGGTGCCAACGAATGGCAGATCCTGCGCCGCATCACCTTGCCGCTGCTGGCGCCCGGGATCTTGGCTGGGGCCTTACTCGCATTCGCTATCTCATTAGACGATTTCATCACCTCGTTTTTCATTGCCGGACCAGGTGCCACCACCTTGCCCGTCTACATCTTCGGCATGATCCGCTCCAATGTGACTCCAGCCGTCAACGCTCTCTCTACCCTTCTGCTGATCTTTTCGGCTACCATGCTTTTGGCGGTATATCTACTCAATAGAATAAGGAGAAGCGACTAATGATTCGACGATCCAAAGTATCTAGATTGGCGACATCTTCAGCAATCATCGCTGCTGGTGTTTTAGTACTTGCCGCCTGCGGGGGCGAAACAACCACCACGGCACCCTCGGCGGCAGCACCTGTGGCCAGCGAGGCACCGGCCGCATCAGCACTGCCGGCAACCGGCAGCGGTGAATTACACCTGTACAGCTGGACCGATTACATCGATCCGGCGCAGCTTGATGCCTTCACGGCTGAAACGGGTATCCAGGTGATACTCGATACCTATGACTCGAATGAAACCATGCTCGCCAAGATACAGGCGGGTGCGACCGGCTACGACGTACTCGTGCCCAGTGACTACATGGTCGCTCAGATGATCGAACTCGGCCTGTTGGAGAACATTGGCGTCAACACCCTGCCAAATGCCGCCAATATCAAGCCGAACCTCATCGATGTCTACTGGGATCCAGGGCGCAGTTACTCCGCTCCGTACATGTACGGCACCACGGGTATCGGTGTCGACACCACTGACCCAGCGGTTTCGGGCATTGCGTCTTGGAAGGATTACTTCGCCGCCGGTTCGGTAGCGGGCAACTCCCTTGATGTGCTCAAGGATCAGACGGAACTTGTCTCCGCGGCACTTCGTGCCGGCGGCGTTGCTCCGGCCGACCTATGCTCAACCGATAAGGCGCAGTACGCCGCGGCCCAAGAGCTGCTTTCGACTTTCAAGCCGAAGGTGATCGACTCGGACGGTGGCATCGAGCGCATGGTGAAGGGTTCGAGCAAGGCTCGCATGGCCTGGAACGGATCAGTGCACCGCATGACAGTGGAGAATCCGAACATCCAGTTTGTGTACCCGTCGGATGGGCTTAATCTTTGGGCTGACAACTTCGTCGTACCAGTTGGTGCGCCGGATCTTGAGAACGCAAAGATCTTCATCAACTGGATGATGGGCCCGGAGCAAGCCGGTGTCGCCAGTAACTTCAGCGGTTACGACAACGGCATCATGGATTCGGATCCGTTCATGAACGATTCACTCAAAACCGACCCGGGCGTTGTTGTGCCGGCCGACAAGGTTGCTCTGATCTCGCCGACACCGAGCTGCAGTCAAGAGGCCCGCGACCTCTACACCGAGGTCTTCACCTCATGGCAGTCGGGTCAGTAGAAACAGGGCAAGTTGATTGGCCCTGCTAACGCAGGGCAAAGCGAAATGGCCCCGCTAACGCAGGGCAAAGCGAAGGGGTGGATCCTCCCGCATCCACCCCTTCGTAGTTCTAAGCGCACCTGGCTTACGGGTATGAAACCTCCGGCACCGTCGCCATGGCCTCGGCCAGGCGGGCATCGGAGAACACCTCGTCAACCATTTCGCCCCGCAGGTACTGGTCGTACGCGGGCAGATCGAAGTGACCGTGGCCGCACAGTGCGGTCAAGATCACCGTCTCTTCGCCGGTCTCCTTGGCCTTGAGCGCCTCGCGGATCGCCACCGCGATTGCATGTGTTGGCTCAGGTGCCGGAACGATGCCCTCGGTGCGGGCGAACTGGATTGCCGCCGCGAAGCACTCGGTCTGCGGAACAGCTACGGCTTCCATCATGCCCAACTCGTACATATGTGAGATGAGCGGCGACATCCCGTGGTAGCGAAGACCACCGGCGTGGATCGGGTCGGGGATGAAGTCGTGGCCCAACGTGTGCATTTTCATCAGCGGTGTCATGCCCGCTGTATCGCCGAAGTCGTAGCGGTACTCGCCACGGGTTAGCGATGGGCATGAAGCCGGCTCGGTTGCGACGATGCGTGGTGAGATCTTGCCAGCGAGCTTCTCGCGGATGAACGGGAAGGAGAGTCCGCCGAAGTTTGACCCGCCGCCGGTGCAGCCAACAATCATGGTCGGTGTATCGCCGGCCATCTGGAGTTGCAATAGCGCTTCCTCGCCGATGATTGTTTGATGGAGCAGTACGTGATTAAGAACCGACCCGAGTGCGTAACGGGTGTCGGCATTCGTGGCGGCAACTTCAACCGCCTCGGAAATCGCGATACCCAATGAGCCCGACCAGTTACGTGGATCTTGGGCAAGCTGTCGACCGATTTCAGTGACATCAGATGGCGAACGATGCACCTTGGCGCCGAAAGCCTCGATCATCAACCTGCGGTATGGCTTTGAATCGTACGAGGCACCGACCTGCCAAACCTCGCAGTCCAGGCCGAAGAGCGCGCAAGCAAAGGAGAGCGCTGTGCCCCACTGGCCGGCGCCGGTTTCAGTGGTGAGGCGCTTGGTGCCTTCCTTCTTGTTATAGTAAGCCTGCGGCACCGCGGTGTTTGGCTTATGTGAGCCAGCCGGTGAGACGCCTTCGTACTTGTAATAGATACGTGCGGGAGTTCCAAGTGCTTGCTCGAGGCGATGTGCCCGAAACAGCGGTGATGGCCGCCACTGCCGGTAGACATCGAGTACCCCACCTGGGATCTCGATAAAGCGATCCATCGAAACTTCCTGCATGATCAAGTCCATCGGGAACAACGGGGCCAAATCATCAGGGCCAACCGGATCCATCCGCCCGGGGTGTAGCGGTGGGGGTGGGGGCACCGGCAGGTCGGGCATGATGTTGTACCAAGTCGTTGGCATCTGATCTTCGGTCAGCGTGTACTTATGTTGGCGAACAGTGTCATCCATCGGGCAACCTTTCTCGTCTGTCGTTACTCCTGGGCGTTCGGTCCTGGATCCGCGCCCGCAGTAAAGAGGACCGTACGCCGAAGGCGGAGTGGATGCACGATGAACCGCAACCTCGGCAGCGGCCGGCCACCTAACGTTCACCAGTGCTCTGATACCAATGGGGCAATTGGTGCCTGTGGGAATGACTGTGGGCCATCCCACAACCCCATGGCGTGGCGTCCGAAAACCGGTCGTGACCATTCCGTTATCAAGGGTTCACGGCATAGCGTCATGGAGTCGCTTGGTTCACCGACGGTCCCCCGACCGGCCCCAGGCGACTTGCTTTTTGTTAGCAGCAACGCGAAGGAGACGTGCATGCACGCCCACCTCAAGACGCTCAACATCTCAGTAGCAGCCGCCCTTTTGGTCAGCGTGCTCACTATTTCGCCATCGGGCGCGACCCCGATTAGCAATGACTCAACTTCTTCTGCCTTCCCTAATACCAGTCACCTTTCTCAGCCACTGTCTGCCGTCGAACTCCCGGCACCCACAATGGCTCGCGTCATTGAGCACCGAGCAGCCATACCCGTTCTCACCCCGCGTCAGCGGAACGTTGCCAATGTCGCGTTGCTCCGCAAACGCATCGCAATCCTGGGTCGGGGGCAGGTAGGCGATACCTACCGCGGTGGCGCTTCGGGCCCAAATGCCTTTGACTGCTCGGGCTTGACCCGATATGTCTTCAAGCAGGTAACCGGCATCGACCTGCCGCACTACTCAGGCGCCCAGTACAAGATGGCCCGCAAAATCTCGCGCAAGAACGCCCAGCCTGGTGATCTCGTCTTCTATTTGCGCGGCAGCGCCCACCACGTAGGCCTGTACCTCGGCAACGGAAAAATGGTGCACGCCGTGGGGTACGGAAAGAAAGTGAGAATCCGGCCCATCTTTGGGCCTTGGTACACCCGCCACTTCACTGGGCTAGGTCGCGTCCTGCCGGCTTAGCTAACTTGGCAGTGTGCTCCTAACGAGGAGGTGGCAATTGACTGCACCAACAGTTAGCGTATGCATCCCAGCGCTAAATAGTTTGGGTATCGCCCCCGGCAGCACCGTCGCCTAACTACGAATTTATCTCTGCCACCACATATTTGGCTACAGCCAGCGCACTTGTCCAAGCTGGCGACACTACGTTGAGCATGTGCGTTGATCGATCACCGTGCTCAAAAACAAAGTCCATCTCCAATTTGCGCGTCGGTAGGTGAAATAGTTGCGCGCGAACACCTGGGCGACCCTTGATCTTGAAATCTGCGGGCGCCACCGATGGCACCAACGCACGTGCTTGGTTAACCAAGTGCTTGCGCGAGTACTTTGGCAACTCACTTCGTAATAATCCGGCAACATCATGATCTTTACTGCGAAAGAAACTGGGGTAGGTGCGCGCAATGCTCGCCAGCTCGCCGGCGTTAAACCCCGCGAAGCCCCCGTAATCCTGACGCCAGAGGGCGGGTATCGCCGTCGGCCCGATCTTGGCTTTACCGTCGACTGTCACAGTTAGGTGGACACCGAGAAATGGGTTACGCGGGTCAGGTACCGGATAAACATGACGCTGCAGGCGACCAGGTGCCCATGAGCCGTACCAATAGAGCCCCTTAAACGGCAGCATTCGATAATCGGTACCAACGCCATACCAGTGCGCTACTTTGTCGGCATAGAGGCCAGCGGCATTAATTACGTAACCTGCACTAATCCGACGCTCGGCGATTGTCACCCACCCCGGCCCCGCCCCGGTAACCTCAGAACCTAGGGCGATTACCCCTCCACGTTCGCGCACTCGGCCCGCCAGCGCCTCCACCACCGCTACCGGGTCTGCGACCGCCGTGGTCGGTGACCAAAGCGCCGACCCGTGGGTTTTAGCAAGGGGCTCAAGTTCACGTAGTTGGGCTTCATCAACCAATTCAAGTTTCACGCCATTTACTTGCCCACGAACGAACAACTCTCGCAAGGCCGGGATTTCTGATTCGGATTGAGTAACAACCACTTTGCCGGTTTCGCGAACCACCACTCCACGCTCAGCACAAAACTCGTGCAGCAAGTGATTACCATCTTTGGTCAGTTGGGCTTTAAGGGAATCGGGAGCGTAATAAAAACCCGCGTGCAGCACGCCACTATTTCGACCCGAGGCATGTGCCGCGAGCCCCGGCTCCTTTTCGAGTACCAGTACCGACGTGCCCGGGTGGCGGGCGAGCCAGGCATCGGCGAGGGCTAGCCCAACAATCCCGCCACCAATAACGACTACATCGGCTGTCTTCACGGCCTCATCGTGACACGTTTACCCCGCCCGTGTGGTGATCTGTGGGACTATCAGCCCATGAGCACCTACGGGCTAGACGGCGTGCTTACTTGGACCCAAGCCCATCAGGTCGCAAGTTCATGTGCGCAGCAATTACCTAGTACCTACGCCCGCCTCGATGAGGCCGCCGGCAGCATCTTGGCGCAGCCCATTTTGACGCTACTTGATGACCCCGTGGTCGATATTGCCGCAATTAATGGATACGCAGTTTGTGGTGAGGGTCCGTGGCAGTTAACCGACGAGGTGCCTCTACGCCCGAGCCGCGCCATGCGAGTGCGCACCGGTGACCCAATCCCCGCTCACGCTGATGCGGTCCTTGCGATCGATAGTTCAGCCGCCGATCATCATGGTGACGGCACAGTCAGCGTCGTGGGTCTTGATGAGCTAACCCAATTACCCGACGAGCGCGCCCGGCCCACCTTCGGCTCAGGGATTATTAAGCAGGCGGAGTCCGCCCCACGCGGCACCTTGCTTGTGCCCGCCGGGCGAGCACTGACTCCAGCGATGTTGGCGCTGGCTGCAGCCGCCGGCCATGACGGCGTTGAGATCGTGCGCCCACCGGTGGTGGGTGTCATCGTGCTCGGCAAGTCTCTGCTCTCGCAGGGGCCATCACGCGATGGCCGGGTGCGCGATGCGCTCGGCACAACCGTGCCATCTTTCATCGCGGCGTGCGGTGGTCGCGGCAACCCGGCGGTACGAGCTCCCGACAGCGCAGACTTACTCTTAACTGAGATTGACGATGCAGCCGTCGACGTAATAATCACGACGGGATCAACAGCGCCTGGCCCCGATAATCACGTGCGCCAGGTGCTGCGTGATCTCGGTGCCCACTGGCTGATCGACGGAGTTGCCGTAACCCCGGGCGCGCAGATGCTGCTGGCCAAATTGCCTGATGGCAGATTCTTGGTTGGGCTACCCGGTGAACCACAATCGGCCCTCGCCGGTTTGGTGACTTTGGTAGCACCACTAATTGCCGCACTACGTGGTGCACCTTTAGCGCGGAGCTATCCATCAGCGGTGCTCTTCGCTGACACCGCCGCAGCTGAGTTTGCCGACGACACCCGGCTAGCCCCGGTGCGGCTTGAAATGTTGGACACCGCGCAGGTGGCATACCCGCTCGAGGATGACGGACCTGCTGGGTTAGCCGGGTGGGCCCGGGCTGATGCGGTCGCGGTAGTACCCCCAGGGGCTGGATTTCGCGGTGATGTGGTGCAGTGCATCCAGCTAGGTTCATCCAGCTAGGTTCATCCAGCTAGGTCCACCCTGCTAACACGCCCGGCTACCCCCTCCAGTACTTTCCCTAGTATTCCGATAGGGTTACCCAGTGAATATCGCGGACATCGACCTCGCGTTGGCCCTGGGCGGCCTGGTTGCCGGATTGATGGTGGGCCTGACCGGCATGGGCGGCGCCGCGCTGGTCACCCCAATGCTCGTCCTGGTGTTCGGCGTTCCGCCCGCCGCAGCCGTCTCGAGCGACGTAGTCGCCGCGGCGATCATGAAACCGGTCGGCGCCGCGGTCCACATCCGCAACAAGTCCGTGCATTGGGGTTTGGTCAGATGGCTGTCACTTGGTTCTATACCCGGGGTCTTAATCGGAACATTAATTTTCGCGAACGTGCTGGCAACATCTGGTGCTGACTCAACAATTCGAACCTGGATCGGCGTCGTCTTAATCATCGCCCTCTGCGCCATGTTGCTGAAGGCATATCTCACCGCACGTTCATCAAAGTTACTTGGTGAGCAAGAACTCCTAGGCACCTCAATGCCGGTAAAAATGGTGCCGACGGTGGCACTTGGGCTAGTGGTCGGACTTATCGTCGGCATGACAAGTGTCGGCTCTGGCTCACTCGTGGTCACGGTGCTGCTGCTCATCTATCCACTGCTGCGCCCGTCAGTACTGGTTGGCACCGACTTAACCGCGGCCGTACCAATGTTGATTGCCGGGGCGATCGCGCATGCCGGCCTCGGTGAAATTGATGTTGCGGTGGTCGTCTCACTACTCATCGGGCAGTTGCCCGGCGTATACCTTGGCGCAAGATTGTCCTCGCGTTACAACGGTCGCCTATTGCGCTACCTGCTAATGGTCGTACTAGCAGCAACAGCCATCAAGTTACTTGGTGCGCCAAGTATCGTCGCCGGCACCATCGCAATTGTCGGCGTCCTAGTAATAGGCGCCATGATGTTGCGCGAGCGGGTACGCTCTACCCCATTATGCGAGCCATCATCTGCACCGAACCCGGCGGGCCAGAGCACTTTGAGTGGCAAGAGGTAACTACGCCAACACCTGGGCCCGGTGAAGTCTTACTTGACGTTGCCGCCACGGCCGTAAATCGCGCAGATATCTTGCAGCGCCAAGGCAATTACGCGCCCCCACCCGGGGCGTCGCAAATTCTGGGGCTTGAGTGCTCCGGCGTGATCAGTGAACTCGGGCCAGGAGTCACCACGGTCGAGATAGGCCAGGAGGTAACCGCACTTCTCGCCGGTGGCGGCTACGCCGAAAAAGTGGCGGTTCCCGTAGGCCAATTGATGAGCGTGCCTGCGGGTTTGGATCTAGTCACTGCTGCCTGCCTTCCTGAAGTGGCCTGCACGGTCTGGAGCAATATCGTCATGACGGCCCACCTCACCGAAGGCGAGTGGTTACTGATCCACGGTGGCGGTTCTGGCATTGGCACTATGGCGATACAGGTAGCGCGTGCCCTCGGTGCACGAGTTGCGGTCACGGCCGGCAGTAACGCCAAGCTGGATATCTGTGAACGACTGGGTGCTGAAATCATGATCAATTACCAAGAACAAGATTTCGTTGAAGTGATGAATGACGTCACCGGCGGCCGGGGCGTTGATGTCATTCTCGACAATATGGGCGCCGCCTACCTGGAACGCAATGTGCTGGCCCTCGCGCGCAACGGCCGGCTTGCCATCATCGGCATGCAGGGCGGGAGCATAGCCGAACTCAACATCAATACGTTGCTGCGCAAGAACGGCACGGTGCATGCGGCTTCACTTCGCGGGCGCCCAGAGTCTGAGAAGTCCGCCATCTGCCAGCAGGTTGAGCGAAACATCTGGCCGTGGGTACATGCCGGGATCGTTACCCCCGTAATCGGCGCCACCTTGCCGCTACAAGAAGCTGCAGCGGCTCACCAACTACTTGAATCCGGTGAAGTTACCGGCAAGATCGTGCTAACCGTTTAACGGAACCAGCTCCCGCCAACCCCAGCATTAAACCTGCCGGATCCGTCAAAAAACAGCGTTTAAATGACGGAACTAGCAGGTTGAAGGCCATTTTATTTGCGTATGCTTCGTGGGTAGCGATTAGGAGAATCACCAAAGTGACCACACGACAGCCTCCGAGGCGGCCATTTATCGCCTTTGGCATCGGCATCGCCTTAGTAGCAACGACCTTCATGTTCGCGCCAACCGCGGCGGCCGTTGAAACCTCGGTCGTGTGCCCGACCGCACCCCAGCCGGTAACCACCGCGCAAACTGACGCGCTATTCACGTTGGCCGCCGACCGGCTCTACACCGCTGCCAATGTCGCAAACCTGGGGTCGCCTTCGATCAAATACCCATTTGGCG
>CAMDKJ010000003.1 GCA_945900705.1 Bifidobacterium breve
CAAGTGACGCCCTCGCCTCGATCTTCTACGTAAACAACTGGTGGTACATCTTCGCCGATCAATCATATTTTGCATTTACCGGAAGGCCGCCATTCCTAAAGCACCTGTGGTCGCTATCGGTTGAAGAGCAGTTCTATCTGATTTGGCCGGCCATCGCGTACCTTTGTGTCCGAAAATTTGGCCGGCGTGGAGTCGCGTTACTCGCAGCTGCAGTTGCCTTACTGTCAACGGCGTGGATGCTCTACTTAACGATCGCAGGTGGCTACCCAGATTTCGCTGATCCAAGCCGCGCCTACTTCGGGACCGACTCACACATCATGGGCTTATTGGTGGGGGCACTACTTGCCACTTTCTGGCGCCCGGCACGCCTGACAACTGGAATCCCAAAGAATTATCGGGTCCTCGGCACCACACTTGGTGTCTTAGCTGCCCTGGCAATCATCGCTGTTTTCCTCCGGGCCGGTGAGTTCAGCCCCTGGCTCTACCGCGGAGGCTTCTTGGCGATCGCCGTTGTCACCGCAATCCTCATCGCCTGTGCAACCCACCCGGGTTTACCGATTGGCCGGTGGATCGGCTCGCAGCCATGGCGTTACATCGGCCAGCGCTCATACGGCCTTTATCTTTGGCATTGGCCAATCTTCATGGTAACTCGGCCAATGCTTGATATCGAGATGGATGGCTTAGCCCTGCTCATCTTGCGGCTCGCCTTGACCTTCGTGATTGCCGAAGCAAGTTTCAGATTCATTGAACTCCCGATCAGGCGAGGCGCCATCGATCGTTGGATCAAGTCTTGGCGCGCATCCACCGGAGAAGATCGTAAGCGTCAGACTCGAATCGGCGTGCGAGTGGCTGTGTGGTCAACTATCGGAGTGCTTGCTCTTGGCACCGCATTAGCAACCGCCCAGGTAGCAACTGCCCCTGATGTGGTTGCCGCAATCGATGACGGTGTGCCCGGAACGACAGAAGTCACCTTCGACGACCTCCCAATTCCAATCGCCAGCGCAACTTCGTCTCCAGCACCTACCTCAGCACAGCTGCCGTCCACAGCCCCCACTCCAACATTTAATCCGGGACCGGTAAGTGCCATCGGTGATTCAGTCTTACTCGGTGCCCGCAGCGCCGTAAAAGAAGCTATCCCGGGGATTCGCGTTGATGCAGCAGTAGCCCGAATGCCCGGCGCCTTCATCGGCGATATCCGCGAGTTGATTGCAGCCGACAAACTTGCACCCATTGTGGTTGTTCACCCTGGCACCAACGGGGTTCTCACTGAAAGCATGTTGCGAAATATGCTAAATCAGCTCGTCGGCTACCCGCGAGTGGTGATCGTCAATTCGGATGTGCCACGGGTTTGGCAGGACCCAAATAATGGGGTTATTGCCAAGGTGGCGCCCGACTACCCAAATGCCGTCATCGCCGATTGGTACGCTGTCAGCGCCGGTAAGCGCGACTACTTCGTTTCAGATGGAGTGCACCTCTCGGCAAAAGGTGCAGCCGCATATGCCAAGGTAATTAAGGACGCCACCGGCCTCTAGCGATTCAGCATTCTATCGGCGTGCGGTTTGGGCTGGCTGGGATTTGGGGGTTGGTGGTGGGTCGGCGGCTACGTATTTTGGCGGACGAGCATTGTCATCATGTTACGGTGGGGAGTGCCCCCTACATTCCACATTGTCTCACAAAACTCTCGTCACAATAGGCCGCGGAAGGGTTTAGTGTGCCGCCGATACCGGCCACACCGGACCGCACCCAACCAACACCGAGTGCGAGCCGATCAGATGGCGCTGAACTTACTGGGGTAGCAACATCAATATTTGGCATTTAGTGCTCCGTCCTTCTCGTTGTTGTGATCTATTACTTCGTTGATAGGTGTGAACTTCTTTTAGTTGAGCGGTCAGGGGCCAGCAACAGGGTTTAAACACCCCACCTAGCGGTAGGAAAGGGTGCTACTCTTCATTACCCTCAAAGCAGCTTCCCCCGTTGAGACCTTCGCCGTACGTATTTAGTAGGGTGAAGGAGGGGTTTAGGGTGCCGCCGATACCGGCCACACCGGGCCGTACCCAACCAACACCGAGTGCGAGCCGATCGATCGGTACTGAAGTCACTGGCGAAGTGACATCACTATTTGGCATCTCATGCTCCAACAGGTCAAAGGGCCAATACCCAAGCGGGCATCTGTAAATGATGGTAGAACACTCCCGACCTAAAACCAAGGGTTTAGCAAAAGGTTCCCAAGTGCGAAGATGCGTGCAGGGGTAACGGGGCTACCTGTGAGCCGTAGGTTCGACTCCTACTACTTGGAGCGTTCGAGTTCACTACCGCAAACAACTGGCCCCAGACCAACGGCGGTCAGGGGCCAGCAACAGGGTTTAAACACCCCACCTAGCGGTAGGGAACGGAGCTACTCCTCATATTACCCCCAAGGGTCTCGCTCGGCTGTACAAACAGAACTCTCAGATGTGATACCCCCAAGGCTCCCGCGGTGCTGAACAAATAGAACTCTCAGAGGGGTTTAGGGTGCCGCCGATACCGGCCACACCAGTGCGCACCGAACTAACACCGAGAGCGAGCCGATCAGTTGGTGCTGAACTTACTGGGGTAGCAATATCAATATTTGGCATCAGGTTTACGTCCTTTGCGTCAGTAAATGTGGAAACGCTAGCGGCGCCAAGATGGGCCGCTGATTTAATTGGAACACCAAACCCGGCAAATGGCAATAAGCGCGGCCGTCGAAAAAGGTGCCAGGCACTTTTCCCATTACCCCCGCAACCATTGACACCTGGCCAGCACCGGGGCCACTAAAACTTAGACCACCAGGGGTGTTCGAGTTCACTCTCCGTTTACAACTGGCGCCAGACCAACAGCGGTCAGGGGCCAGCAACAGGGTTTAAACACCCCACCTAGTAGCGGGGAAGGGGCTACTCTTCAGTTCCCTCAAAACACCAGCTCCCCGAACTGCACCGCCCCATACATTTGAAGGCCCACTCATTAGAGGGGTTTAGCGTGCCGCCGATGCTTGCCGCACCGGGGCGCACCCAACCAACACCGAGTGCGAGCCGACCGATCGGCGCTGAACTAACTGGTGAATTAACGTCGGTGCTTGGCATTTAGCGCTCCAATCGTTAGGCAAGCCAATACCCAAACGGGCACCGGTAACTCATATTAAAACACGTCCGACCAAAAACCAAGAGCCTAGTAACATTTTCTGAGGTGCGAAGATGCGCCCGTGCATAAAGGGGCTACCTGTGCGACGTAGGTTCGGCTGTTACCACTTGGAGTATTCGAGTTCACTACCGCAAACAACTGGCCCCCAACCAACAGCGGCCAGGGGCCAGCAACAGGGTTTAAACACCCCACCTAGCGGTAGGAAAGGGTGCTACTCTTCATCCATAACTTAAGCACGCCCCACTACAACCAAGGTAGGAGGGGTTTAGGGTGTCGCCGATACCGGCCACACCGGACCGCACCCAACCAACACCGAGTGCGAGCCGATCAGATGGCGCGGAACTTACTGGGGTAGCAACATCAATATTTGGCATCAGATTTACGTCCTTTGCGTCAGTAATTGTGGAAACGCTAGCGGCGCCAGGGTGCGCTACTGACTTCATTGGAACACCGAACCCGGCAAAAGGCAATAGCAAAACGCCAAACAACTCCCGGTGACCGAAAGTCGCTAATGAACCTAACCGGGCCTGCGAACTGGAGCGATGAAATCTTTGATCGCCCGTGCCGTGCCTGCTGGGTGCTCCACAATACTGAGGTGGCCGGCGCCGGCGATTTTCACTTCCTGACCGCGGCGCAGCACTTGCAACATAGCCATCTGGTCAGCCTCGGGACTCAGCGTGTCACCGGTACCCCAAAGTATGAGCACCGGGATATCAAGTGCACCGAGTGTTGTCAGTGATTCTGCTCGATCGGCCATCGCCTGCTGATACCAAGCAACTGCCTTTGGGCCCGCATCATCTAGCCAAGCGGACACCTGCGCAACAACTTCTGGCCGGGTGTCACGGGTAACCTGACCGAGAAGCCCAGCGAGCATCGCCTGCTGCAAAATCCGACCACACTCCTGTGGGTTTTCGGTGACGGCCTTGGCCATCCGAAATCTATTTTCGCGGGCTAACTCAGTGTCGGCACTGGCCTTGGTGTCACAGCAGATGGCCGCTGTAAACATTTCGGGGCGTTTGCGCAGCATCGCCATCGCGACGTATCCACCAAGTGAGATCCCCCCGAGTACTGCACGCTCGATCCCGCGGTGATCCAGGTCCGCAAGAATCGCATCAGCTACCGAGTCAATACTGGGAGCCCCCGGCAACAAGTCCGTGCCACCAAAGCCTGGCAGATTAGGTACGTGAACCTGCCAGCCAGCGGCAGCAAGTATCTCGGCTTGAGGTTCCCAAAGCCGGGCATCGAAGGGAAATGCGTGCAATAACACCACTGTTTGTCCGCTCATAGATCACTCCAGCGTTCCATCGGCCCAGCCCATTGGTGCGGAAGAGGCCACGCGTGTGGTGCGACCCGCTTGACGATCTCGTCAATGGCGGCGCGAACATTTGTCTCCCCCACCCACAGGTGCTTGGCGCCGGCGACCGCGATGACTTCGGCCTGCGGAATAATCGAGAACCTAGGGCGCGCAGCTTCAGGGGCCAGGTAATCATCGAGCTCGGGTACCACGCAGGTAAGGGCCCGACCGGTTTCAGCCCAGGTGAGTAGATCCGAATCGGTGGCAAAACGCAGCGGTGGCGAGAGGAGAATTGCACCACGCACCGGATCCAAATTGCCATGCCGCAAAATCACATCGGTACCAAATGACCATCCCACCAGCCACGGGGCTGGAAGTGATCGGGCTTCGATCTCGCCGATGGCAGCCTGTAGGTCGAGGCCTTCGCCGCGCCCATTGTCAAATTCGCCTTCACTTTGCCCAGCCGCACTTTGAGTGCCTCGAGTATTGAATCGCAACACCGCGATATCGGCGAGTGCCGGCAATCGCCAAGCCATCTTGCGCAGCACGTGACTATCCATCATTCCGCCGTGTGTGGGTAGCGGATGCACGCAGACGATCGAAGCCACCGGCGTATTGCGCTCGGGTAGCGCTAATTCGCCAACAAGTCTTAATCCGTCCGACGTCGTCAGCGTTAGTGGTATTCGTAGCGCCGGCAGCACTGAATTCGCGACGATACTTGCGGTAGTCATGTCAGTAACGTGGCCCGCCCGCTGACCGCATGGTGCGCGGCCCACGGTTATGGCGCGAACTCCAGCAGGCGGTATGCCAGTGGCGCCTCGACTCGACACCACCAAGGCCATCGGCCGGGTAGGTCACCACATGTGGTGTGGCGGGTCGGATTTCTTGGTCGCACCCTGGGCAGCGATAGGTTTTGGTCGAACTAGAACCGGTGATGGACTGCACTACCCAATCCTCGCCGTCATAGTCTTCAACACGCCGCGCACTCGATCCACCTGGACCGCGCTCCTCACCTGATGAACCAGGTTTACGGTGATGCTTACGCCCCATGGCAGCGAGCCAGCATTAGGTGTAAACCCGAAAACCGCGGCCAGTCTTACGCCCTAAGTAGCCGGCGGTAACCAGATGCTCAAGCCTCGGAGCCGGGGCGAACCCGCGTTCGCGAAATTCGCGATAAAGGGTCTGCTGGATAGCAAGTGAAACGTCAAGGCCAACTACGTCAAGTAGTTCGAATGGACCCATCGGGTAGCCACAGCCACGCTTCATGGCTAGGTCAATGTCGTCGGCATCGGCATAGTTCATTTCAAGCATACGGATGGCATCATTGAGATACGGGAAAAGCAGCGCGTTAACAATGAAGCCAGCACGGTCTGCGCAAACAACCGGGTGCTTGTCGATCCGCAGGCAGAGTTCACGCGAGGTTGCAATTACCTCGTCAGCGGTTGCGACGGTGCTAACAATCTCGACCAGTTTCATAATTGTGGCCGGGTTGAAGAAGTGCAGGCCAACGACGTCCTGCGGCCTCGAGGTCGCCGCAGCCATTTCAACTACCGGAAGGCTCGAGGTAGTGGTCGCCAAGATCACGCCCGGCTTGCATATTTCGTCAAGATTTTCAAAGAGAGCCAATTTGACCGATAACTCTTCAACGATTGCTTCGACAACCATATCAACCTTGGCAAGATCATCAAGCCTGGTGGAGCCGACTAGATGCGCAAGTGCTGCATCGCGCCCAGCTTCGTCGAGCTTGCCACGCTGCACCGCCTTCTCGAGGGATTTTTCGATAGCCCCGTGTACAGCTTTAACTTTATCCTCGGTCCGAGCTACGTAGATAACATCAATGCCCGCTTTAGCAAAAACTTCGGCGATACCGGTGGCCATCGTGCCGCTTCCGATAACTCCTACCGAGTTAACCGTGCGAGTTGAGCCACTTGTTTGAGTTGGGTCAGGAGTTTGAGAATCGGCGACAACAACCGGTGAATGCTGTGCCTCATAGGTGTAGAAGCCGCGGCCAGATTTGCGGCCGCGTAACCCGGCGGTGACCATCTGCTTGATGATCGGCGACGGGGCATGGAGCCGGTCGCGGCCTTCTTTGTACATCGTGTCGAGGATCTCATAGGCGGTATCAAGCCCAATTAGGTCAAGCAGGGCCAACGGCCCCATCGGCAACCCGCAGCCAAGTCGCATTGAAGCATCAATATCTTCGCGCGTGGCGTATTTCTGTTCATACATCTTGACCGCATGGTTTAGGTAGCCAAATAGCAGCGCATTTGCGATGAACCCGGCCTTATCTCCAACAACAACCGGTTCTTTGCCGAGCCCGCGGGCGAACTCGGCGACCGCATCTACGACTTCAGGTGAAGAAACCACGGTGCGAACAATTTCAACGAAAGCTTGTACCGGGGCCGGGTTAAAGAAGTGCAGGCCGACGACCTGCGAGGGCCGCCCGGTAGCCACGGAGATTTCAGTTACCGAAAGCGACGACGTATTGCTGGCCAGAATTGCATGAGGTGGGGTAATACCATCAAGGGCGGCGAATAAAGCACTCTTGATTTCCATACTTTCGGGTACGGCTTCAACCACGAGATCGACTTCGGATAATTCATTAAGGCTGGTCGTGAAAGTGATGCGCGCAAGCAGAGAGGTGCGCTCCTCCTCCGATAACTTGCCCTTCGCTACGGCCCTGGTGGTTGAGCCTTCGATGGTCTTAACACCCCGCGCCAGATCTACCTCGGTGGCCTCCACCGCCCAGACCCGCGCTCCGCTGCGGGCGATGACTTCGGCGATGCCCGCACCCATGGTGCCTAAGCCAATGACGCCGACTCTGGTAATCGAACCGGACGCGGAAGTGGTTGCTGAATTGCTCATGGGTGGATTCTGCCAGTTGATCAGAACAGTCGAAGACTTGGATCAGCCGTGCCCAAAAGCCCGTCATAATCCAAAAGCACGCACCTGATCCCGCGATCCTCCGCCAAGGTCCGGGCTTGAGGTTTGATCTCCTGGGCAGCAAATACCCCCAACACCGGGGCGAGCAACGCATCGCGGTTTAAGAGGGTCAAATACCGGGTTAATTGCTCGACCCCGTCGATCTCACCGCGCCGCTTGATCTCCACCGCCACCGTGGCCCCAGCGCCATCTCGGCAGAGCAAATCAACGGGGCCAATGGGTGTTGGATACTCACGGCGAATCAACGTCCAACCGGCTCCCAGCACACTCACATGGGTTGCTAGCAGAGCTTGTAGCTGGGCCTCAACGCCCACCTTTTGGAGGCCCGGGTCAACCCCAAGGTCATGCTCGGTCTCAGAGATAATCTCGTGAATGGTGACCTGCAACTGCTCCCCGGCCTTATTTTCAACCACCCAGACAATGTCGGTATTTACTTCGCCCGCGCCCGGCTGAATCCGGATGGTGCACGGCGGGCTCATCCAATTTAACGGCTTATAAGAGCCGCCATCTGAGTGAATAAGGACGGAGCCATCGCCTTTAACCATGATCACTCGCACGGCTTCGGGTAGGTATGCGGTCAATCTACCGACATAGTTGACGGTGCAGCGCGCGATAACTATGCGCACGGATTTGGCAATGCCGGCATCGATTTCGCAGCACGGACAGTGTCGACGATGGCGCGCATAATCACGGTGGCGTCGTAATCCTTCGGCGTAAACACCGCGGCCACCCCGCGCTCACGCAACCAGGTGGCGTCGGCGTCGGGAATGATGCCACCAACGACAACGGGCACCTCGCTTAGGCCGCGGGCTCGTAAGCCATCAACCACCGCAGGCACTAATGCTCGGTGTGATCCGGACAAAATAGATAGCCCGACGACGTCAACATCCTCGGCAACGGCCGCCGCCACGATCTGCTCAGGGGTCAACCGGATGCCCTGATAAATTACTTCGAATCCAGCGTCGCGGGCTCGCACCGCTATTTGCTCAGCGCCATTTGAGTGCCCGTCTAGGCCAGGCTTGCCAACAAGGAGGCGAAGTGGCGACCCACATTCGCGGGAAGTGATCTCGACCGCCTGCCGCACCTCGGCCAAATCCGAACTAACCGACCCCACCACGCCGCTAATACCGGTTGGCGCCCGATACTCACCAAAAACCTCACGGAGGGTGGAAGTCCACTCACCGGTGGTGACACCGGCTCGGGCACATTCGATGGTCGCACTCATCAAGTTCGCTGAAGTTCTAGCTTTCGCCTGTAGTTCGGCCAGTGCCGTCGCAACGCGGGTGTCATCGCGTGCGGCCCGCCAAGACTGAAGGTCCGCAATCGCCTGGGATTCAACTTCAGGATCAACAACAAGCACCGCCGAATCAAGATCAGCTAACAGCGGGCTGGCCTCGCTCTCTTGAAACGCATTAACTCCAACGACTATCTGCTCACCCGATTCAATTCGAGTGCGCCGCTCAGAGTGCGCTTGCACCATCTGCTGCTTCATATAGCCACTGTCAACCGCCGCGACCGCGCCACCTAGACCCAGCACATAGTCAAGTTCGGCGGTTGCCTCGGCAAGCATTTCAGTCACGATCTTTTCAACAACAACTGAGCCGGTGAAGAGATCGTCGTACTCCAGCAGATCGCTCTCGAATGCAAGTACTTGTTGAATGCGAAGTGACCACTGCTGATCCCACGGTCGCGGCAGACCTAATGCCTCGTTCCAGGTCGGCAGTTGGATCGCCCGCGCTCTGGCGTCCTTTGACATAGTGACAGCGAGCATCTCAAGAACTATTCGTTGCACATTGTTTTCAGGTTGCGACTCGGTCAAGCCCAGTGAATTAACCTGTACGCCGTATCTGAACCTGCGCTGGTCTGGGTTCTGCACTCCGTACCGATCCAAAGTAATGCGATCCCACATTTCAACGAACGCACGCATTTTGCACATTTCCTCGACGAAGCGCACCCCAGCATTAACGAAGAAGGAAATCCGGGCAACAACGTCACCGAAGTCATCCGGGGCCACCTGCCCCGAATCGCGAACGGCATCCAATACCGCAATTGCGGTACTCAACGCATAGGCGATTTCTTGGACGGGAGTCGCCCCAGCCTCTTGCAGGTGGTAACTGCAGATATTTATCGGGTTCCATTTGGGAATGTTCTGCACCGTATAGGTGACCATGTCCGTGGTCAACCGCAAGGATGGCCCTGGTGGAAAAACGTAGGTGCCGCGCGATAGATACTCCTTGATGATGTCGTTCTGGGTTGTGCCCTGCAATAAGTTGGCCGGTACGCCAGCGTCTTCGGCGGCAACCACGTACAGGGCTAACATCCACATCGCAGTTGCATTGATGGTCATGGAGGTATTCATTTTGTCGAGTGGGATGGCATCTAATAGCATCCGCATATTGCCTAAGTGCGCAATCGGTACCCCAACTTTGCCAACCTCGCCAAGGGCCATCGGCGAATCCGGGTCGTAACCGGTTTGGGTGGGCAGATCAAATGCCACCGACAGCCCGGTCTGCCCCTTGGCTAAATTGCGCCGATACAGGGCATTGGACTCACCCGGTGAAGAGTGACCGGCATATGTCCGGATTAACCAAGGTTTGTCCTTGCGGCGCGAGTTGTCCTTCGAGGCGGTCACCCGGTAAGGGTAGCGAGGCCCAGAACCGAGGTCACCGTGCGGGAACGCCCAAAGTGGGTGAGACTTGCGGCGTGCCCTCCTGGAATGCCTACTCCTTCGCTTTTGGACCCGTAATCGCCGTGCTGGGAATCTTGGTACTCGTCTTGATCCTGCGCTGGGCTTTTGGCCGTGGCTCCTCCGTGGTTGCTGGCCCGGCGCGTTCTGGCCCCCCTTCTGAGTACGGAATGTTGATCGCCATCGCCTCACCAAGTACCTATATCGAAGGGGAAATCTGGCGCCGGGGGCTCCAAGAGGCTGGACTGCGGGCGAATCTGGCTCAAACTAACGAGGGCCCAAGGTTGATGGTGTGGCCCGCGGATGTCGAAACCGCCAAAAAGGTATTAGCTCGCATTAAGTAAAAAGCGACTCGGCCTCAATTCGTTCAACTTGGGCGCCGAGCTCACGTAGTGCCGGTACCAAGTCGGCATAACCGCGATCAATATGCGAAACCCCGTAGATGGTCGTGGTGCCATCGGCTACCAAGCCAGCGAGCACCAAGCCAGCTCCCGCGCGAATATCGGTCGCCTCGACCGGTGCACCGGATAAATGTGAGCGGCCTCGAACCAAAGCATGATGACCATCGGTTCGCACATCGGCGCCGAGCCGGGCTAACTCCTGGACGAAGCGAAAGCGCGCTTCGAAGAGATTTTCGGTAACCAGAGCGGCGCCACTAGCGATGGCATTTAGCGCGATGAACTGTGGTTGCAGGTCGGTCGGGAACCCCGGATACGGCAAAGTGACAACATCGACGGCCAAGGGCCGGTTGTCCATGACCACCCGGAAACCGCCAGCGACATGACTCACCTGAGCACCCGCACTAACTAGTTTGTCTAGGGCCGCCTCTAGGTGGGCTGGATTCGCGTTCAATACCGTGACATCGCCTTGAGTCATCGCGGCTGCTACCGCCCAGGTACCTGCAACGATGCGATCACTGACCGTGCAATGCGCCACCGGCTCTAATTGCTCAACGCCTTCGATGGTTAAAGTGGAGGTACCTTCACCGTCAATCGATGCACCCATGTTGATGAGCATCTGACATATATCAACTATCTCTGGCTCGCGGGCCGCATTGTCGATTACCGTGACACCGTTGGCGGTTACAGCGGCCATTAATATCGTTTCAGTCGCCCCGACACTCGGGAAGTCGAGCCAAATTGACCCACCCGTTAATCGCTGCTGGGTCGAGGCAATTAGGTAGCCATGGTCATTGGTGACTTCAGCACCCAATTTCCGCAAGCCCGCTATATGCATGTCAAGCCCGCGCGAGCCAATGTTGTCGCCACCGGGCAATGCCACATCCGCCGCACCACATCGAGCCAGTAGTGGGCCCAGAACGCAAATTGACGCACGCATTCGTCGCACGAGGTCATAGTCGGCTCGGTGGGCCAATATTTCAGGAACCGTGATACTTACTCGCCGAGCAGGGCCATCGTGGTCGACTTCACATCCGAGGCGACGCAGTAACTCCGCCATAATCTCAACATCCAAGATGTCGGGCACCTCGGTCAATGTCGTGGTGCCCTCAGCCAATAGGGAGGCCGCCATGAGTTTCAAGACGGAATTCTTCGCGCCGGTCACCCGCACGGTGCCGAACAGGTGTTGCCCGCCGGTGATACTCAAGACCTCCACGTACGAATCGTACGAGCGCTGGCCGTGAATGTGGCATAGGGTCTGATAAAGCAAAGGAGCCCCCATGGTTAACCTGACCAGGATTTACACCCGCACCGGAGATGACGGCACTACCTCACTCGGGGATATGAGCCGGACCGGCAAGAACGACCCGCGCCTGAAGGCCTACGCCGATGTCGATGAGGCCAACTGTGCAATCGGGATGGTCCTTGCGGCTACCACACTGCCCGAGGAGATCCAAGCCTTGCTCCTGCGTATACAAAATGACCTATTTGATGTTGGCGCTGACCTGTGCACCCCGGTGATTGATAACCCGGTGCACGAACCACTGCGGGTAACCCAGGACTACGTTGACTATTTAGAACAATCCTGTGACAAATACAACGACCAACTTGACCCGCTGCGTTCATTTATTTTGCCCGGGGGTACCACCGCGGCCGCCCAGCTGCATGTGGCTCGCACGGTGGCACGGCGAGCCGAGAGGTCTATTTGGGCCGCCTTGGACACCTATCACGGCGGCATGAATAAACTAACCGCAACATATGTCAACCGACTTAGTGACCTGCTCTTCATTCTCGCGCGCTTCGCCAATAAAGGAGCCGGTGGCGACGTGTTGTGGCAACCGGGAGTAAACCGCTAGTCGATCGGGCTGGCGCTACTGCTTTTCTCAGTCGAGTTGTCCGAGTGCTCGCAACCTAGCTCGGCCGCGAGCGGAGGTGCGAGGATCATCCGATGCGGCGTCAGCCTTGGCGGCGTCAGCGTCAATCTCTGATTCAAACTCCGCCGACTCAGCCAAAATGGTCACGCCGCTCTCGGTCACCGAGAGGTAGCCCCCATCAACGGCAATGCGCAGGTCATCCTCACCCTCGCGCTCCACCCGAACCATTGCATCGTCAACCAGTTGGGCCACAACGGGGATATGCCGAGGCAGGATCCCGATCTCGCCAGAGGTCGTGCGCGTGAACAGGAAGGTCGCCTTGCCAGACCAGATCTTGCGTTCGACAGCGACTATCGTTACATCCAATTCGGCCATCTCATAGCACCCTTCGACTCAGCCAAGTCCGCATCACAAAGTAACGCCGTAACTCAAGGCTTTCTTCGCCAAATCGTCAAGGCCACCGATCAGGAAGAACGCTTGCTCCGGAACATGGTCGAAATCGCCCTTGCAAAGCCGGCCGAACGCCTCGATATTTTCTTTCAAGGGCACCGTGGAGCCAGGCTGGCCGGTGAACTGCTCAGCAGCCATCATGTTCTGGCTGAGGAAGCGTTCAATGCGGCGGGCCCTGTTGACCAACTGCTTGTCTTCCTCGGACAATTCATCGATACCGAGAATCGCGATGATGTCTTGGAGATCCTTGTAACGCTGCAAGATCCGGATGACCTCCTGGGCCACCCGATAATGCTCCTCACCCAAGATTGCCGGGTCGAGAATCGTCGAGCTGGAAGCCAACGGATCGACCGCGGGGAAAATACCCTTGGAGAACACCTTGCGAGATAGCTCGGTGGTGGCATCGAGGTGCGCGAAGGTCGTGGCCGGGGCCGGGTCGGTGTAGTCATCGGCCGGCACGTATACCGCCTGCATAGAGGTGATGGATCGTCCGCGAACCGAGGTGATTCGCTCCTGCAACTGGCCCATCTCGTCAGCCAGGGTCGGCTGGTAGCCCACCGCCGATGGCATCCGGCCGAGCAAAGTGGATACCTCAGAGCCCGCCTGGGTGAACCTGAAGATGTTGTCAATGAATAGCAGCACATCCTGCTTTTGTACGTCGCGGAAGTACTCCGCCATGGTCAGGGCCGAGAGTGCAACGCGCATGCGGGTGCCCGGCGGCTCATCCATCTGGCCGAAGACCAAGGCCGTGTCTTTGAGGACATTTGCATCGCGCAACTCCACCCAAAGGTCATTGCCCTCGCGGGTACGCTCCCCTACCCCGGCGAACACCGAGGTGCCACCGAAGTTACGTGCGATGCGATTGATCATCTCTTGGATGAGCACCGTCTTGCCCACTCCAGCGCCGCCGAATAGCGCGATCTTGCCGCCTCGAACATATGGCGTGAGCAGATCCACGACCTTAAGGCCGGTCTCGAGCATCTCCGTGCGTGGCTCGAGCTCATCAAAGTTGGGCGGGGGGCGATGGATTGGCCATCTTTCGAATTCAGCTCCGTAGCCGGGTTCGTCAAGGCACTGCCCGAGGGTGTTCCACACGTACCCCTTAACACCGTCACCTACTGGCACCGTCAGTGGACCACCAGTATCGATCACCTCGGCACCACGCACTAGGCCGTCAGTGGGCTGCATTGAGATCGTGCGCACGAGGCTGTCACCGAGGTGCTGTGCCACCTCAAGAGTGACCGTCTTGGCCATTGGGCCGTACGTGATCTCGACGCGCAGCGCGTTGAACAACTCAGGCACCGAGCCGCGAGGGAACTCTACGTCAACCACGGGACCGGTGATGCGAACCACGCGTCCAGCTGTGTCGAGGGTGCTGCTGAAATTACCATCAGTCTCTTGGGTGGCGGTCATGGTCCTCTTCACTTCCTTCGTGATTTACTTGACGGCATCGGCGAGGGCATTCGCCCCACCGACGATTTCGCTTATTTCCTGGGTGATCTGGGCCTGGCGTTCGCGGTTCGACATTAAGGTGAGTTCTTTGATTAGGTCATCCGCATTATCAGTGGCTGCTTTCATCGCGCGGCGGCGAGATGCCGATTCTGAGGCGGCCGACTCAAGTAGTGCTGAGAATATTCGAGTGGCAACATATCGGGGCACCAGCGACTCAAAGAGTGCATCGGCATTGGGCTCGAAGGAAAACAGGGTCTGTGGGCCAGAGTCTTCCTCGGCGTACTGCACTTCAATCGGCGCGATCCGCCTAGCCTCAGAAGTCTGGGACAGCATCGATCGAAACTCCGTATACACTAGATGTAGTTCATCTACACCTAAGATTCCGTCCTCACCGGGGTCATCGCCATCATCATCGGCACCGGAGAGGAAGGCGGCAACTAGGGAGTCCGCGACCTCCTTGGCGTGTTCGTAGGTAGGCCGCTCGGAGATACCCACCCATGAGTTGGTTATCGCCCAATTTCGGAATTTGAAGTAGGTCAGCGCCTTGCGCCCAATAACGTAGAGGACCGGGGTCTTGCCCTCAAGGCGCAGCATCGCGATCAACTCTTCGGCAAGACGCAAGACATTCGCGTTGTATCCGCCGCATAGGCCACGATCGGAGGTAACCACCAGCACCCCGGCGCGCTTGGGGTTCTCACGGGGCACCAACACCGGGTGGTCAAGTGCTGAACCCGATGCCAGATCGGACAACATGTTCGTGATCTCGTTTGAGTACGGGCGTGCGGCATGAACGCGCGCCTGTGCCTTCGCGATCCGTGACGTCGCGATAAGTTCCTGGGCTTTGGTGATCTTCTTGATCGACTCCGCAGAGCGGATACGACCGCGAAGTTCGCGTAATGTCGCTGCCATTACTTCTTCTTCGGAGCCGGCTTGTTCACCTGGACCGACTCCTTCTGTACGTCTCCTTCAGCCAACGCCTCCACGCGTTCGTCCGGAATGACCGAACTACCGTCTGTGGTAGCGAAACCCTTTTTGAAGTCGACAACCGCGGCTACCAGTTGCTGCTCGGTCTCTTCGTTGAGCTTTAGGGTGTTTTTGATGTCGTCGAAGATGCCAGGACGCGAGGCTTGCAGGTGCTCAATGAACTCCGACTCGAAGCGGGTGACATCGGCCACCGGCACCGAATCGAGGTGCCCTCTGGTGCCGAGCCAGATCGCAACCACTTGGTTCTGAACTGACATGGGGCTGAATTGATGCTGCTTAAGGAGTTCGACCAGCCGAGCGCCGCGCTCCAGTTGCGCCTTTGAGACGGCATCAAGATCGGAGGCGAATGCTGCGAAAGCCTCCAACTCTCGGTACTGCGACAGATCCAGTCGCAGCGAACCGGCCACTTCCTTCATCGCCTTAATTTGCGCCGCGCCGCCGACTCTTGACACCGATACGCCGACGTTGATGGCCGGGCGAACACCTTGGTTGAACAGATCCGTTTCCAGGAAGCACTGGCCATCGGTGATCGAAATGACGTTGGTCGGAATGTAGGCCGAGATGTCGTTAGCCTTGGTCTCGATGATCGGCAGACCCGTCATCGAACCGGCGCCAAGTTCATCGGAGAGTTTTGCGCAGCGCTCGAGTAAACGAGAATGCAGGTAGAAAACATCGCCGGGGTAAGCCTCGCGACCTGGTGGGCGGCGCAGCAGCAACGAGATTGCGCGGTAGGCCTCGGCATGCTTGGTTAGATCGTCGAACACGATTAGCACGTGCTTGCCCTCGTACATCCAGTGCTGGCCGATGGCCGAACCGGTGTACGGAGCGAGGTATTTGAAGCCGGCCGGATCAGAGGCGGGTGAGGCAACGATGGTCGTGTACTCCATCGCGCCGCCTTCTTCCAACGCCCTGCGCACACTCGCGATGGTGGTGCCTTTTTGACCGATAGCTACGTAAACGCAGCGCACCTGCTTCGCTGGATCGCCGGTCTCCCAGTTCGCGCGCTGATTCAGAATCGTGTCGACACATACCGCAGTCTTGCCTGTTTTACGGTCACCGATGATCAACTGCCGCTGACCGCGGCCGATTGGGGTCATGGCGTCGATGGCCTTGATGCCCGTCTGCAACGGCTCAGCGACACTTTGACGCTGAACAACAGAGGGTGCCTGCAACTCGAGGGGGCGGCGGGTTTCGGCGATGATTTCACCGCGGCCGTCGATGGGCACACCCAGCGGGTTAACAACGCGTCCCATGAAACCATCGCCCACCGGAACCGAGAGCACCTCTTTGGTGCCCTTGACCGATTGGCCTTCTTCAATGCCCGCGAAGTCCCCGAGGATCACCACGCCGATGCGGTGCTCATCAAGGTTGAGCGCCATACCCATAACGCCGCCGGAGAATTCAAGCAACTCCTGGGCCATGACCGATGGCAGACCTTCGACGTGGGCGATACCGTCGCCGGCGTCGATGACGCTGCCGACCTCTTCGCGACCCGTGCCGACCTCAAGACTTGAGACGTAGTTCTCGATGGCGCCCTGAATGTCCTGAGCGGAGATTGTCAACTCTGCCATGTTCTTCGTCTTCCTCTTCGTCTTAGTGGTTGTCTGGTTAAGTTAGTGGTTGGCTCGTTAAGATTCGTTTTTTATTGCAGCTAACTAGGCAATTTCAAGGCGGCCACCGCGAGCCGGGAAGACAGGGTTCCGTCAATCACTTCGTCGCCGACAGCGACCGACAAACCGCCTAGCAGACTAGGACCGATGGTGAGCTGTACTGAAACGGGGTGGTGATAGATCCGAGTGAGCACCTGGTTCAAACGCTGCCGCTGGGCCTCGCTCAGGTCGGACGCGGCACCTACCTCAGCGACGATTTCGCCGCGCCGTGCTACCGCAAGTTGAGATAAGTCTGCAACGACTTCGTCAAATCGTTCACCGTGGAGCAATTCGATGCTTTGAGCGAGGAGCGCGATGGTCGTGGCGTTGGCACCGCGGCTGGCATCCAAAATAGAGCGCAGCAATGCGACCCGCCCCGCAGCCGGCTCGTGGTAATCGCTGAGTAGTGAGGTGAGGCGCGGTTGTGCTTCTAGTACCCGGCCGAATCGGAAAATCTGCTCGGCAACTTCTTCGGCTTGCTGCTCACGCTCTGCCCGCTCTAGCAGGCTCAGCCTCGAAATGTGCTCAACGCAGTGGACGAAATCCTTGTTGGTAGACCAGCGTGCCGAAACCGCGGTGCTGAGAATTGCCAGGGTGTCAGAGCCAACCTTGCCAGCGAGTAATTGCTCGAGCATTAGCTTCTTGGCATCAATGACCCCACCGGTATCAGCGAGATAGCGAGCTAGAGTCGATTCGCGCACCAGCAGTGTGTATATCGCGGCCAATTCAGCGGACAACTTCGTAAGATCGTCGGTGGAAAGGGGCGCCGAAAGCTCGTCGAACTTCGCCACCACCGCTGCTTGCGCGTCGCGGCTAGCAGGACGCAGATCGGTCGGGCTGACTGCTGGCGCGGTGACCACCGGGGCCATCGCATCCATCTCGTCAAGGAACCTGTCGACCGTGGCGGAGAGCTCACGCGGGTCGGCTACATGCGCCCTGACTATTTCTTCTGCTCGGCGCAAGGATTCAGTTCCTAGTTCACCGCGCAGCGCGCGAATGAGTTGCGAGCGCAACAGGAGTACCTGCTGGTCGCCTTGCACTTTGATTCGTTCGGCCTCGACACCACCTTGGATGCGCAACTGCTCGCCAATTCGGACGGAGTCAGATGCGGCCTCGTCGATGATGTGACGGGCCTCGACACGCCCCTCATCCATCTTCACTGAGCGGTATTGATCGGCATCGGCAAGCCGCTGGGCAGCCTTTGCACTGTCTTCAAGTTGGGTTCGCACAACCGTCTGGCGCTCGACCATTGCCTTGCGCACCGGCGGAACCACGTACTTCATGATGATAAGAACGATTACGGCGAAACCGATGAGTTGCCCAATGAACGTCCCCATCAGCCCCTACCCTCCACGTTCGACTGCTGCTTCGATACGTCGGCATCAACACCAAGTATCCGGTTGGCAAGTGTCAACGAGAGACTCCCCACCGACGCGCTAAGGCTAGGAGCAAGTGACTCGCCTTCAACTTTTAGCGCATCACCGGCCTGCTGTAACTTGTCAGCTACCACGACATTGGCATCCGAGCGCAAGTCATCTGCAACCTGGCGACCCTCGGCCCGAGCTTGGTCGCGCAGGCCTCCGGCCTCGGACCTAGCCGCCGCCAATTCCTGCTTGAACTCGGATTCGGCGGCTACGTCCTGCTCGGCAGCCTGGCGGTTGTCCTGGGCGGTCTGGGCAATCAACCGTTCGCGCTCGTCAAGGACTTGTTGAACTGGCTTCACCACAAACTTGGCAATCACCCCGAAGACGATGAGGAAAATCGCCAACACGAAGAAGAAGGTGCCGTTGGGGATTAGGAAGTTGGTAGTACCAGCCTCCGCCTCAGCAGACAACAATGTCATTCCCGAAATCACAGCTTCACTCATTGCGACTCGTTAAGCTCCCGGCGTGGCAAAAACGAAAAGCGCCATGAACGCGAGGTTGATGAAGTAAGCCGCCTCAACTAGGCCGACCGTGATGAAGAACGGGGTGAACAAACGACCCTGTGCTTCTGGCTGGCGGGCGATACCGGAAATTAGTGCGTTACCGGCAATGCCGTCACCGATACCCGCACCGATGGCGCCGCCACCTAAAATGAGGCCACCGCCGATCAGGGCTCCGGCCACGATTGTTGGGTCTGCCATTGCTGTTCCTCCTTAATTTCTTGTCGGTTTGCTTTTATTTCTCAGTGGAAATGTCATTAGTGAAATGGCGCATGCGTAGCCTAGTGGTGCGACTCCTCTGTCTCCGTGGCTTGGCTGAAGTAGAGAATTGTTAACAGAGCGAAAATAAAGGCCTGAATCAGTCCGACAAAGAGGTCGAACGTTTTCCAGATCGCATTGGGTGCCCACATTATGTAAGAGGGCAGCATCGCGATCAGTCCTACCATGATGACGCCGGCGAAGATATTGCCAAAAAGCCGCAGCGACAGGGAGATTGGTTTGGCGATCTCCTCCACGAGGTTGATCGGGGCGAGGAAGGCCACGTGGCCCTTGGTGACCTTTATGGGGTAACCGATGATGCCGCTTCGCTTAAAGCCCGCCGCGTGGTAGCAGATGAAGACGAACAGAGCGAGGGCCAGCACGAAGTTGATATCGGAGGCAGGTGGTTTTAGTAACTCAACGGCGCCTCCCTCGGCCGAGGCGAACTGAAGTGGGAGTACGGATATCCAGTTCGCGATCAAGATGAAAACGAAAAGGCTTACCACCAGTGGAAGCACGAATGGAGCCAGTGAGAGGCCCATAGACGCTTGCACTTGCCCGCGCATCTGAACGGTCACGGCTTCCCAGAACAACTGAACACCACTTGGCACACCGGTGGAAGTGACCTTGGCCCGAAGGACGAAAGCAAGTATGAGGGTAACTACCGCGGCCACCAAGGTTGCGTAGATTGTGTCGGTGTTGACCGTCATACCTAACCAGGTAGCAGTGGTATGGCTGCCGACCTCGATCGAAGTTACGGGGCTGAATTCTTTTATCAAGGTCACGACTTCTGGGTCTCCGAATCAACTGGAGCATCGAGCTCACCCTTGCGGATCTTCATCCAAACAGGAATAACCGTGCTCAGCACTAGGACCACCTGAAACAGTGCGAGGCCAAACAAGACGCCGAAGCCAAATGGTCGAAAGGCGAATGCGACTACCAGCGCAATAAGGGTGATGACGAGCAGACGGGTCGCAGAGTTCAGCGCCAGCCCGCGCTTAAGTGGGTGATCTTGCGCGGCGATCGCGGCAACCGACCAACTCACCACCTGTGCATTAGCGAGGCCTAAAACCAGACCGATGGAGAAGAACACGCCAAACATCACCGAGCCCGCAAGGGCGGCCAGCGCGATTGACACGCCACTTAGAACGATGCAGAACACGGCTAGCCGTGCCGGCCGAAAGACTACGGATGGAAGGACGAACGGCGGCTCTTCCAGAGGCGCTGCCAAAGACCCTCCCGCAAATTTGGCGGACGAAAATAACTTTTTGAAGACCGCGGGCCGAACGCTATCACGGGTTCAAGGGCCCACATTTAAGGGGTGGGATACACCTCAGCGACTAGCCGCGAGTGCCACTTCGCAGTTGGTGAACCGCAGCGACCGGGGCCTTGGGCGGACGACGAACCACGAAAATTAACAGACCTAATCCCACCACAAAACCTGCCACGGCATACGAAATGGGCACAAAAGCAATTGCCACCGCGGTGCCCGCAACCAACGCCGTCCAGGCATACATGATCAAGACAGCACGGGCTTGGGAATGCCCCATCTCAAGTAGGCGATGGTGCAGGTGCTGCTTATCGGGGGCAAATGGGTTACGCCCAGCACGGGTGCGGCGCACTACAGCTAGGAGTAGATCAACCAGCGGAACCGCCATGACCGCGATCGGCAGCAAGATCGGCAGCAAAGTTGGGATAATGGTCGGGCCAGCGAGTGCACTCGGATCAATCTGACCCGATAACGTAATCGTGCTCGCCGCGAGCAATAAGCCCAGCATCATGGAGCCGGTATCTCCCATAAAGATGCGCGCCCGGTACACATTGTGGGGCAAGAACCCAATGCAGATGCCCACCAGAAGTACGGAAACCAAGGTCGCCAAAGTTGCGCGCTCAACCCCGAGCACCACCGAAAGCAGATACGAATAGGCGAAGAAAGCCCCAGCCGCCACCGCCACGATGCCGGCGGCTAGCCCGTCAAGGCCGTCAATGAAGTTAATGGCGTTAATACTAATTAAGACGATCAAGACGGTAAAAAGCACACTTGTTAGTGGGTCCAGCACGAAGGTGCCACCGATCGGCAACCAAATAACCGCAATACCTTGAAATGCCATCACGCCCGCGGCTAAGACCTGGCCGGCCAATTTAATTGGTGCGTCGAGCCCCCACTTATCGTCGACGATGCCAAGCAAGACAATGATCGCCACCCCGGACAGCAGGGCTAGCGGCGCACTACCGGTCTCAAAAACTGAACCCATCATGGGGAGCTTGCTCGCTAGCAATAGTCCGGTAATAAGCCCCAGCATCATCGCTATGCCACCAAGGCGGGGAGTGGACTCGGCGTGTACATCACGATCGCGTACTTCGGCAACGAATCCGAAACGAATTGCAAAGCGCTCAACAAGTGGCGTTGTCAGATAAGTGACGGCGGCCGCGGCGAGTAAGCACAATAGATATTCGCGCACGGCCCCTCCTTTCGGTCAACTCATTCGACATCGATCGGTCAATAGTTAGCTCTGCGGGTAGGCCGGGTGATTCGTTACCAACTCCAACACATCAGCTGCTACCGCGGCAGCGGTCGCTGGCTCACGTACCGCACGACCGATCAATGTGGCAATTTCTTTCATGTTGCCGGCGTCCATCCCTTGGGTGGTGACCGAAGGTGTACCAACCCGGATACCCGACCCAACCGATGGTGGTTGAGGATCGTATGGAATCGCATTCTTATTCAAGGTAATACGTGCGGCATCACAGCGAACTTCAGCTTCGGACCCGCTCACGCCAAGGGGCTGCAGATCCACCAGCGCGAGATGGGTATCGGTACCGCCGCTCACCGGGCGCATACCTTCGGCCTCCAGGCCCGCAGCCAGTGCCTGCGCATTGACGATGATCTGCTTGGCGTAGTCCTGATAAGCGGGTGTTGCAGCTTCTTTGAGTGCTACCGCCTTGGCCGCCACCGCATGCATCAGCGGGCCACCTTGCATCATCGGGAATACCGCCTTGTCAATGGCCGCAGCGTGCTCGGCCTTACACAAAATCATGCCGCCGCGGGGGCCGCGCAGCACTTTATGGGTGGTGAAAGTAACTACGTCGGCGTATGGCACCGGGCTCGGGATGGCCCGGCCTGCAACTAATCCGATGAAATGTGCCGCATCAACCATCAAGATGGCGCCCACTTCATCTGCGATGGAGCGAAATGCAGCAAAATCGATGAGCCGCGGATAAGCCGTCGCGCCGCAGATGATCAATTTGGGCCGGTGTTCAACAGCTAGTGCGCGCACCTGGTCATAGTCAATGAGTTCGGTATCTTTGCGAACGCCATACGAGATCACGTTGAACCACTTACCCGAAAAATTGACTTTCGAACCGTGTGTCAGGTGACCGCCATGGGGCAAGCTCATGGCGAGAACGGTCTCACCGGGCATGACGAAAGCACCGTAGGCAGCGAGATTGGCGCTCGCCCCACTATGGGGCTGGAGGTTGGCATGGTCGGCGCCAAATAGCTCCTTAGCGCGCGCATTGCCGATTTCCTCGGCGACATCAACTTCAGCGCAACCACCGTAATAGCGCCGGCCGGGGTATCCCTCGGCGTATTTATTACTTAATGTCGAGCCGAGCGCCGCCAAAACGGCAGGTGAGGTGAAGTTCTCGCTGGCGATCAGCTGCAATCCAGTGCGCAGCCGCTCCAACTCGGCCAGGACGACACCGGCAATTTGTGGATCCTCGGCGGCCAGCGCGTCGAAATCCGGACCCCAAAATGGCGTGCTGCTCATCGAGCTCCCTTGTTGTTGGTGGTCCTAGTCTACGCAATAAGGCCTCGGCTGCCTCTGCACCTAGACCGCCGTCGAATCGACCAAATCCGGGCAAACCGCCCGCAGCTCCGCTATGCCAACCGCGCCTAACCGAACCACCTCCGGGGCCGGGCCCCGCAGGTCAACCACGGTGCTGATCATCGCCGCTAAATCAGCGGGTTCGTTTTCGGGAATCACCCCAAGTTCGCCGACGTCAAGGGCGAGCACGATAGCTTCGCCAAACTGAGCAACGCCATCGTCAACGGTGGTGGCCGCCGGCATCCCGGCCACATTGGCTCCGGTCACCGCCAAGGGGCCTGTTGCTCGCAGCAGTTCAAGAAGTAGGGGGTGCAGGGGCATTCGCGCCGCAAGTGGGGCATCTTCGGGCAAGTCCCAGGCCAAGGTTGACTGCGGCTCAAAGAGCAAGGTCAACAACCCGGGCCAAAAGTTGAGCATGAGCGCCCGGGCCGCCGGTAAACCCACGTGCACCGCGAGGCCGCTCATGGTCGCCGCACTGGGCACCATGATTGGCAACGGCACTTGGTTTGACTGGCTCTTGGCCTTGCGCAAGGAAGCGACTCCACGACTGCTAAATGGGTCGGTCGCCAATGCATAGACACTCTCGGTCGGCACTAAAATCAAATCGCCGCGTCGAGCAGCTGAAGTAGCGGCATTCAGTGAACGTGGCCGCTCTCCGTTATCGGCGGTAGTACCGCACGCTAGCCGCAACATGGTGGCCCCTTCTCAACTAGATCGACGAGCGATAGTAAACCGCGGCAATCCATTTAAATCCTTGCGATCGATGACTTCGGGCCACACTCGGGTGCCGATTGACATTTTGGCCAGCAGCGCGAGCTCATCGCCCGCGACCAAACTCTGTGCCAGCCCCGCAACCCCGAGGAGCCCAGCATCAGCGCCTTGCACATCTGCATGCTCAATAACCAGCAGGCCACCTGGCTTAAGTAAAATTGCCGCGGTGCGCAGCACCCCGCGCACTACGTCGAGGCCATCTTCACCGGCAAACAGGGCAACTTTGGGTTCATGATCGCGGACTTCTGGCTCCCTTGGCACCATGCGAGCCGGAATATACGGCGGATTCGCGACGATAACTGAAACTTGACCGGCCAACCGTGCGAGGCCATGCCCGGGATCGGCAACCAAGGCGGCGTCATCGTGCACCACATCAACTCGCGAACAGGCTGCAGCCAATGCCACCTCATGAGCCGCGAGGTTCCGCCTGGTCCAACGAACTGCCTCATCGTCTAATTCAACGGCATAAACCCTCGAGTTTTCAACCTCGATGCCAATCGACAAGGCGATCGCGCCGCTACCCGAACACAGGTCAACGGCGATTCGCTCCGAAACTGGTAGCTCACGTAATTCACGGATACCAGCTTCGACCACCAGTTCGGTTTCGGGGCGCGGAATGAAAACCCCGGGCCCAACCTGGAGTTCAATATGGCGAAAAGCTGCCGTACCTAGTAGGTGCTGTAACGGCACCCTAGAAAGTCTTTTAGTCATCAGCTGCTCTACCCGCACCCGTTGAGCAGGTGTAACTAAATCCTGCAAAATCAATCGGTTGCGCCGAACCCCGAGTGCGAACGCGATAATTTCAGCGGCATCAACATTTGGTGATGGCACCCCTGCCGCCACTAATCGACGTTCGGCGTCGATGAGTACGTCGCGGACGGTGGTTCGACCACCGGTGGTGTGGTCAACATCCCAGTTCACGATGGGGTGTCACCCAATCGCACCGCGTTATCAGCCTCCAAACAGGCATTGATGACGTCGTCGAGATCACCGTCGAGAATCTGGTCTAGGTTGTGTGACTTGTAGCCAACGCGGTGGTCAGCGAGTCGATTCTCGGGGAAGTTGAAAGTGCGAATTCGCTCACTACGATCGACGGTGCGCACCTGTAGGCGGCGCGCATCGGAAGCATCTTGAGCCGCTTGCTCTTGGGCGGCGGCCAGCAGCCGGGCGCGTAAAATTCGCATCGCCTGCTCCCTATTTTGCAATTGGCTTTTTTCGTTCTGACAGGAAACGACCACCCCGGTAGGCAGATGGGTAATTCGTACCGCGGAGTCGGTCGTGTTTACGCTTTGACCACCGGGGCCTGATGATCTAAAAACATCGATCCGCAGGTCGTTTGGATCAACTACGACGTCGACATCCTCGGCTTCCGGGAACACAAGAACACCAGCGGCCGAGGTGTGGATACGCCCCTGGGATTCAGTCACCGGCACCCGCTGCACGCGATGGACCCCGCCCTCGTATTTGAGCCGGGCATATGGCGCATCACCTGGCTCAGGGTTACCGCGTGCCTTAACCGCCAAAGCCACGTCCTTGTAACCGCCAAGATCAGACTCAACCGCGTCGATAATTTGCGTTGTCCAGCCGCGGCGTTCTGCATAACGCATGTACATGCGCAGCAGATCGGCGGCAAATAGCGCCGATTCTTCGCCACCCTCCCCCGCTTTAACCTCCAGGATGACATCCTTGTCATCAAGTGGGTCGCGGGGCAACAGCAATCGAGTTAGGTGCTCGGCCGCTGCCTTCTCTCGCTCTATCAAGCCCGGAAGCTCATCAGCAAAGGACTGGTCATCATCGGCTAATTCGGTTGCGGCCACCACATCGTCAGCAAGTGCTGCCCAATCGCGGTAAACCGTGATGATGGGACGCAGTTCGGCATACCGGCGCCCATACCTACGAGCGACCGACTGATCTACGTGCACGGCTGGATCGGCGAGCTTGAGTTCAAGATCGCTGTACTCAACTGAAAGTTCGGCACATGACTCAAACATCAATCCTCCTTCCGAGATCCGCCGGCGAGACCCCCGCTGCCTATAACTACTTGCAGATAAAACAATCCCGGGCGCCGGTCAGGGACCGACCGCATGACGGGGGAGACACGCGGTCGATCCCGGGCCGGCGCCCGGGATCAGAAGCTAGTTGTCAGCGGACTTATCGGCCGCCTTGCCGTAACGAGTTTCGAATTTCGCGACCCGACCGCCGGTATCGAGTATCTTCTGCTTACCGGTGTAGAACGGGTGACACTGCGAACAGACATCGGCGTGAATACTGCCGTTCTTCGCGGTGCTGCGGGTGACGAAGGTACTGCCACAGGTGCACGTCACCGTGGTTTCGGCGTATGCCGGATGAATATCGGCTTTCATGGCGAACTCCTCTAGTTAGCCCCGGGTCGGCTGCCCGCTCGGAATGAACGGGACCGTGAACCGCAGCGTGGTTATTATTACATCCCCGGCCAGCCAGGGAGAAATCCGGCTTTATCGGGGTCGTGGCCACCTACCTGCTAATCGTCTTCGCCATTGCCTGATGCCGTGGTCTTTTGGATCTGCATCAGGAATTCGGTATTGGTCTTGGTGTCGCGCAATTTGGTGAGCAGCAACTCAATCGCCTGCTGCTGGTCCAGCGCGTGAAGCACCCGGCGCAACTTCCAAACGATCTTGAGCTCCTCGGGGGTCATGAGCAGTTCTTCCTTGCGGGTACCCGAGGAGTCAACGTCAACCGCCGGGAATACCCGCTTATCGGCTAGGCGGCGGTCCAACTTGAGCTCCATATTGCCGGTGCCCTTGAACTCCTCGAAGATAACCTCGTCCATTCGCGAACCGGTTTCAACCAAGGCAGTGGCCAAGATGGTCAGCGAGCCGCCACCTTCAATATTGCGCGCCGCGCCGAAGAACTTCTTGGGTGGGTAGAGCGCGGTTGAGTCGACACCACCGGAGAGGATTCGCCCTGATGCCGGCGCCGCCAGGTTGTAGGCGCGACCGAGCCGAGTCATCGAGTCAAGTAGCACCACCACATCGTGGCCGAGTTCAACCAAGCGCTTGGCGCGCTCAATTGATAGTTCGGCGATGATCGTGTGATCTTCGGCCGGACGGTCAAAGGTTGAAGCAATTACCTCGCCCTTAACAGAGCGTTGCATGTCGGTGACTTCTTCGGGCCGTTCGTCAACGAGGACGACCATCAGGTGCACCTCTGGGTTGTTCGCCGTGATCGCATTGGCGATTGCTTGCAACACCATGGTCTTGCCTGCTTTTGGTGGCGAGACGATCAAACCGCGCTGGCCCTTACCGATCGGTGAAACCAGATCAATTACCCGGGTCGTCAAATTACTCGGATCATTTTCTAGGCGCAGGCGATCTTGCGGGTACAACGGGGTTAACTTGGAGAATTCCGGACGATTACGCGAGGCTTCAAGATCTCCACCATTTACGGTCTCAATTCGCACGAGTGGGTTGAACTTTTCGCGGCGCTCACCTTCTGGTGATTGCCGCACCAACCCGGTAATCGCATCACCCTTGCGCAGCCCGTGCTTACGGACAAGTGACAATGACACATAAACATCGTTCGGCCCTGGCATGTAGCCACTGGTGCGAACGAACGCGTAGTTGTCCATGACATCGAGAATGCCCGCCACCGGAGTCAGGACATCATCTGGTGAAATCTCGAGTTCGGCTTCGTTGAAGTTGCCTTCACGGCGCGGCCCTCTATCGCGCGACCGATCCCGGCCGCGACGGCGACCGCCATCAGGCCCGCGATCATTTCCCGAGTTGCGGTCATTGCCACCGTTATTACCCGTACCGCGGTTATTGCTGTAGTTACGGTTGTTGCGATCGCCGCGGTCGTTATTGAAGCTGCGATTATTGCGATCGCCGCTCCCGCGGTTGTCGCGGCTATCGCGGCTATCGCGATTGTCGCGGTTGTCGGTACGAGGTGCGTTGCCCTCTACGGCAGGCTCGGCAACGGTCGCATCGCGCCGTTCGGCATCGACGGCTGAGGTGGCGCTTGGGCGCGAGGTGGTGCGCGCTGCACGACCACCACCACTTGAGCTCTCACTGCCGTTACGTTTGTCACTTATTGCTGCTACTAAATCACCCTTGCGCATAGCGCTGGAGCCAGAGATGCCTAACTTGGAGGCAACCTGCTTTAACTCTGGGAGCAACATTGCTGATAGGTCACTGCCGCTGCCATTGGCTGATTTTGCGGCGGACGTTGTTTCGGTCACGCATTTCCTTTATTAGATGGGAACTCCGACACGATGCGCAAGTGACCATCCGAGGTTCCATCGGAAAGAAATACCCGAAAAAGGCTTCGAAATTGTCACTTCGGGAAGAACGGCAACTTGGCCGTCATCAGTCGAACAGCCAAACTATAACACGGACTCGAATTATCGGCTGGATCCGGGGGTCAGAGGCCAATCGGCACAGCGCGTACCCCCTGTACGGCGACCCCGACCTGGCGCACCTGCCACCCGGTTCCGGCCAGGACCGCGACCAAATCGGCGGTTGCCGATGATGCCAAAGCCAGGACACTTGGACCAGCTCCGGAAATTGCCGCCGGGATTCCGGCAGCGCGTAGCGCCTCCACTAAATCCAATGACGGCGCATACATTGACCGGCGCAGCTCTTGATGGAGGCGGTCAGACGTGGCTTCCATCAAGTGAGCAGGTTCATTCGTCAGCGCATGCAACAGCAACGCAGCGCGCGCGACATTAAATGCCGCGTCACCAAATGCCACCTCAAGTGGCAACGCCAAGCGGGCTTCGGCGGTTGGCAAACCGGCTGCGGGCATCGCTATTACCGGTCGAATAGCCGGGTGTGGGGCAAGGCGTATATGACCGGCAAGACCGTCTTCATTAATCCAGGCGAAAGTTAATCCACCATAAAGGGCGGCCGAAATATTGTCGGGGTGCGACTCCATAGATTTTGCCACCTGGAGTAAATCTGTATCTGGTAGCAAAGTTTCGCCGCCAACTACAAGGGCACGCGCCAAGGCCAGCCCACCGACAATTGCAGCAGCCGATGACCCCAGTCCAAGGCCGTGTGGGATCGCGTTATCGCACCGCAGAATGAATCCACGCGGATGGGCGTCCATTAACGCAAAACCTCGCGCCATTGCCCGCGCAACTAAGTGCGAATCATCAAGTGGAACACTTTCAGCGCCTTCGCCAACAACTTCGATCAATACACCGTCGTCGTCGGTAATCATTGCAACTAAGTCATCGACGATGTCAAGAGCCAGGCCCGCGGAGTCAAATGCCGGACCGATATTTGCGCTCGATGCCGGCACCTGAATACGCACCGGATCCCGGCGTAGGTCAGCGGCCATCAGGAGTCCAGGCCCAAGGCCTGCGCGGCGGCCTTGACCGCAACCGGTACAACAGCTGGATCCTTGGACCCAGCAAGTGCCCATTGTGGGTCTTTGAGTCCGTTACCGGTGAGGGTGCAAACCACCGACTGTCCGGCGTCAAGCCCGCCTGCCGCGTGCAACTTCAGCAGGCCTGCAACACCGGCGGCACTTGACGGCTCACAGAACAAACCTTCACGGCTCGCGATTAGGTGATATGCGGCCAAGATCTCATCATCGGTTACCAGATCAATCAAACCTGAGGATTCATCGCGCGCGGCCACCGCGAAATCCCACGAAGCCGGATTACCAATTCGTATTGCGGTGGCAATCGTCTCGGGGTTTACCACCGGCGCACCATGTACTAGTGGAGCTGCCCCCGCAGCCTGGAAACCCCACATGCGCGGACGCGATGTGGCAATGCCGTCGCGGTGATACTCGGTGTAGCCGCGCCAATAAGCGGTGATATTGCCTGCATTGCCCACCGGAAGGCAGTGGATATCGGGGGCGAACCCCAACATGTCAACGATTTCAAATGCCGCGGTTTTTTGACCCTCAATACGCGATGGATTCACGCTGTTGACAAGCTCGACCGGGTAGTTGTCGGCTAATTCACGCGCGATGGTTAGGCAATCATCGAAATTACCTTCAACCTGCAGCAAGGTCGCCCCGTGCACAACCGCTTGTGCCAATTTGCCCATTGCGATCTTGCCCGCAGGAACTAACACCGCGCAACCCATGCCGGCCTTTACCGCGTATGCCGCAGCACTCGCCGAGGTGTTACCGGTCGAAGCACAAATAACAACTCGCGCGCCAGCTTCTGCGGCTTTAGAAATTGCCATCGTCATACCGCGGTCTTTGAAGGATCCGGTCGGGTTTGCGCCCTCGTATTTCAGCCAAACCGAGCAACCGGTTATTTCACTCAATGCGCAGGCGTAAACAAGGGGTGTGCCACCTTCGCCCAAGGTGATAACAGGAGTTGCCGCACTTAACGGCAATCGGTCGCGATACTCCTCAATCAATCCTCGCCACTGTTGCACCATGACTATTCCCCGGCCTCGCCTTCGACACGCATGACCCCAACCACGCGCTTTACGTTCGCGAGTTCACGAAGTTGATCCACGGTGGCCCGCAAATCAGCATCCCTAGCCAGGTGCGTGCGAACGAGTAAACCGGCTTCGTCGCCATGGCCGTCTTGACGCACAACTTGAATACTTACTCCGTTATTAGCGAACGCGGCGGCAATGCCAGCGAGTACACCGGGGCGATCAGCAACGTCAAGATTGACGTAGTAGCGAGTCATGGCATCACCGATTGGCAGGGGCACTAACTTTGAGTAGGTGCTTTGCCCAGGGCCGCGACCACCGGTTAGCCGATTACGGGCTGCAGCCACTACATCACCAAGCACCGCACTAGCTGTTGGCGCTCCCCCAGCGCCTCGGCCATAGAACATCATTTGACCAGCAGATTCTGCCTCAATGAAAACCGCATTGAAGGCACCGCGCACACTGGCTAGCGGGTGATCACGCGGCACCATCGAGGGGTGCACCCGCACAATCACGCCTTCGTTATCGCCTTTGATCTCCGCGACAGCAAGTAACTTAATAACAAAACCCATTTGCTGCGCTGCACGGATGTCGGCAGACGTAACTTTTGAGATTCCCTCGCAGTAGACGTCGTCAAGGGTGACTTTTGTGTGGAAAGCCAACTCGGCAAGGATCGCGGCTTTAGCAGCTGCATCGTGGCCATCGACATCAAGAGACGGATCAGCTTCTAGATAACCAAGTTCAGCCGCCTCGGCAAAAACTTCGTCATAATCGGCGCCTTCTTCGTCCATCTTGCTCAACATGAAGTTGGTGGTGCCGTTGACGATGCCCATCACCTTGGTGACCCGGTCACCCGCAAGTGACTCACGCAGTGGACGCAGCAACGGGATTGCCCCCGCCACCGAAGCCTCGAAGTAGAGATCGACACCATGCTTAGCCGCCGCCTCATGCAAGGTGGCTCCGTCAGCCGCGAGCAATGCCTTGTTGGCTGTCACGACACTTGACCCCGCAGCCATTGCGGCCAAGATCAGTGAGCGGGCCGGCTCAATACCACCAATGAGTTCGACCACGATGTCGACACCACTAGTAGCGACCGCCATTGCATCACCGGAAATCAACTCTGCGGGTACCCCCTCACGCACTTTGCCGGGCTCGCGCACAGCAACCGCGGTCAATACCAACGCGGCACCAACCCGCTGCTCTAAATCAGCGGCACTGGAGGCGATTAGGCGGGCAACTTGGGCACCTACGGTGCCGCCGCCAAGCAGGGCAACGGTCAAAGAGCGCGACATGGGTTAAGCCTCTCAGGTCGACCTAAGGTGTCCCCCATCTGGGCATCAACGGCGCGCCATGGCCAAGTCTGGCTCTTCATTTTGGCGCCATTAGTTGGTGCGGTTATCGCCGTGGGGATCTGGCTGATCACCCGCTGAACCGAAGAAATGCCTGCAGAATTAGTTGCCGGCTCAGAGCGCCAATAGATCCGGGTGCCAGTAGATCAAGGTGCCAGTACGTCAGGACCGGGATCCAAAGCCAATAGGTCATCCATGGTTTCGCGTCGCAATACCACCGAGGTGACTCCATCGTGCGCCGAGATAACCGCCGGTCTCGGCAAGTAGTTGTAGTTGGAAGACATCGAACGGCAGTAGGCGCCGGTTGCCGCTACCGCCAATAGATCACCCGGTGCGATATCTGAGGGTAGCCACGCATCACGGACCACGATGTCGCCCGACTCGCAATGTTTACCCACCACCCGGGTCAACATGGGTTCGGCACTTGATACCCGAGAGGCCAGCACCACCGAATAATCCGCGCTATAAAGAGCCGTGCGAATGTTGTCGCTCATCCCGCCGTCAACGCTGACATAGGTTCGGATCACACCACTATCGAGTTCAATCGGCTTTACCGTGCCGACTTCATAGATACTCACTCCGGCTGGCCCGATGATTGCCCGGCCGGGCTCAAATGCCAACTCGGGCAGCTCAATACCGGCCAATTCGCATTCGGTGCGCACGACTGAGCAGATTTGCTGGGCCATCGCGGCCACCTCAAGGGGATCATCACCTTCGACATAAGCGATGCCCATGCCACCACCTAGGTTGAATTCTCGGACAACCACCCCTTGATCATCACGAAGTGATCTCGTGAATGCGGCTACTCGCCGAGCGGCCTCATCAAAGCCGGATGCGTCAAAAATCTGCGATCCAATATGTGAATGCAATCCCGCAAAGAATAGTGACGGCAGTTTCACGATGCGCCTAATTGCTTCGGCCGCATCACCTGACGCAACCGAGAGCCCAAACTTTTGATCCTCGTGCGCCGTGGCGATGAACTCGTGGGTGTGCGCCTCCACCCCAACATTTACCCGGACCAAAACCTGCTGCACGATGCCAGCTCTCGTCGCAGCATCAGCTACGCGCACGATCTCATCGAATGAATCAATGACGATGCGCCCAACTCCGGCCGCCAACGCCATTTCAATTTCAGCCATAGCCTTGTTATTTCCGTGCATCACAATGCGGTGCCCCGGCACCCCGGCGCGCAGAGCTACCGCGAGCTCACCGCCAGATGCAACGTCAATGCCAAGGCCTTCTTCGGTCACCCATCTTGCGATTGCCGTTGCGAGAAACGCTTTAGCCGCGTAGTAAACGATACTTGCACCAGCAGTTTCGTAGGCCTCACGAAAGAGGCGGGCCCTTGTTCGAGCATCCCCTTCATCAAGTAGATACACCGGCGACTGATACTCCGCAACTAAATCGCGACAATCTACGCCGGCAATCTCAAGGGCACCCGCGATATTACGCAGCGCCGACTTCGGCCAGATCGCCTGATTTAAGTCAGCAGCGGGAATGGCGCTGAGTGAAGATTCGGAATTGAGCACAGGCGCAGAGTATTCGATAGCCGGTCACATGCGATCAGGTGCGCTGACCCCGAGCAATTGCAGGCCGTTGAAAACCGTTTGCCGGGTCGCGGCACATAGCCAAAGTCGCGCCACCTGCTCCGGAGTTAACTCCTCATCACCGCGTGGCAAAACCCGGCAGCTGTCGTAGAAGCGGTGATAGATCGATGCCAAATCCTCAAGATAGCGAGCTACCCGATGGGGCTCGCGGAGCTCAGCCGCGCCAGCCACAACTCTCGGGAACTCAGCGAGTGCGCCAAGGAGCTCGTTCTCACGCTCATGCGAAAGTAGGCCACTGTCAAAATCAAGGTCTCGCCAAACTATGCCAAGCTCGGCAGCGTTACGCAGTACCGAGGCGATTCGCGCATGAGCATACTGGACGTAGAAAACTGGATTGTCATTGCTGCGCAGCGTGATGACCTCAAGGTCAAGGGTCAACGGAGAATCCACCGGGTACCGGATCAGCGAGTACCTTGCGGCGTCGACCCCCACTTCGTCAACGAACTCATCAAGGGTCACGATGTTGCCGGCTCGTTTTGACAGCTTTACTTCCTCACCACCACGAGTGATTTTTACCAACTGCCCAATCAGGACTTCTACCTGGTCGAGTTGATCACCGTTGCAAGCAGCAACGGCCCGCAGCCTATTCACGTATCCGTGATGATCTGCACCGAGTAAATAAATGCAAATATCAAAGTTGCGCTCACGTTTGTCTACGTAGTAGGCAGTATCGGATGCAAAGTATGTGTATTCGCCATCGGCTTTGATCAATACCCGGTCTTTATCGTCACCAAAATCCGTGGTACGCAACCACACCGCGCCATCAAGCTCATGCACATGGCCCTGTGCTCGCAGCCGATCCATCGCGTGCTCAACCGAATTTGACTCATGCAGCGCACGCTCAGATGCCCATAAATCAAAATGTGTCCGGAACTGTTCAAGAACCTGCTGCTGCTGCTTTAGCTGAAGAGCGTAGGCGGCTTCACGAAATGCGATGAATTGTTCTTCGATCGGTAACTCTTTGATACTCGGGCGCGCAATGACAATGGCCGCGGCAAGATCATGGATATAAGCACCCTGATAGCCATCTTCGGGGATCAACTGATCATGTGCCGATGCCATAACAGATGCGCCGAACTTATCCATCTGCACACCGCGGTCATTGATATAGAACTCGGTCGACACGTTAGCCCCGGCGGCAACAAGTACCCGGGCCATGGCATCACCCACCGCGGCCCATCTGGTGTGACCAAGATGCAACGGGCCGGTGGGGTTCGCTGAGATGAATTCGAGGTTGATTTGCTGTCCGGCAAGGGCGGTACCGGTGCCATAGGCGGCACCCTTCTCGACAATCATCTGTGCCGTTTGGCCCAAAGTGGCACTATCGAGGCGGATATTGATGAATCCCGGCCCAGCAATCTCAGCCGCCGCGACCCCGGGAATTTCGGCGATCAGAGGCGCCAAGGATTCGGCTATTACCCGGGGGGCCAACTGGGCAGCCTTTGCTAATGCTAGGGCGATATTGGTCGCATAATCCCCGTGGGCACGTGATTTTGGGCGTTCCAGCCTCAACTCCTCCGGGATTTCTAGTACCAGGCCGCTCTGGGATACCCACTCCAAGGCCGCGGCTCGCACGCTCACCGCTAGGTCCTCTGGAGTCACTGGTGGAGCGTATCTACCCATTTTTACTTAATTTCAGGGGGCCGGCCGCTATGCTCCCAGCAGGCAAGGCCAGATCAGCACCACCGTTCTATGGTGCCCACTTTGGTGGGTGCCCGAGTTTCTGAGCACGTGCACAGATGCCGGGACGAGGTTTGAACGGCTAGGCCACGCGACGGGCGACCGTCCGTCGCGACGTTCCGCGCAAGGAGAATGTGCACCATGGCTCAAGGCACCGTGAAGTGGTTTAACGCTGAAAAGGGCTACGGCTTTATCGCCCAGGCTGACGGCGGACCGGACGTTTTCGTCCATTACTCGTCAATCCAGTCGGACGGCTACCGTTCACTGGAAGAGAACCAGGCAGTCGAGTTCGAGATCGTTCAAGGCCCCAAGGGCCCACAGGCTGACAAAGTTACCGTTGGCTAGCTAAACCTGCTTAACGTGAAGGGCCTCGCCGATTGGCGGGGCCCTTCACTTATGCCACTTCCTCATCCCCCGATTCGGTAGTGACACTTACTGATGTACCTACATTTTGATCAGGTCAAACATCAAATGCGGCGAGTCTTGTAAGCAAACTGTCAGGATTGGTTGTTTAACTCAACTCCTGCCACACGCGCCACAGGCCTCTCAAATTTATTTTGCGGAATCACTTTTACGCTGGCATTGTGCCTCAATCTCGGCACCTGCTAGCAAGCCCAGGAACCCCACATAAAACCAGAGCAAAAAAACCACAACCCCGCCAAATACGGCAATGGATGAACCAAGGGTTGTCGACAAATTTGCATAGACCCCAAGTCCGGCGCTAACGAACAGCCACCATATTGTCGTGACGATCGGCCCGAGGGCGAGCAGGCGAACCGGCCTTGGGTTATTCGGCGCATGCTGCATGACCCACCTTGTCGCCAGCCAAATGAGCAGTGCGCCAACTACCCAGTCAATTACCCCGATCCCCGAAAAGACGCGCACGTCCGTAAAACCAAGCCAATACAGAATTCGAGGCAACACCGTCAGGGCGACAAAGGCGCCAACCACTACCACCATGCCAATCAAGGTGATCAACGTCGCTATAACGCGTCCTAAAATTCCCCGGCGTTTGGCTGTTGTTTCGAATACGCCATCAAGTGCCAGTCGCAACCCATACACAACTTTAGAAGCGGCGTAGACCGCCACCAGCGCGCCGACTAGAGACGTAGCGGTAACTCCACCCACGGATGAATGCTCGGTAGCAGCAATAAGGGAATCAGTCACTGGCTTTAGCGCACCCGCTTCGATTGGGGCCTGCACTGCTAGTGAATTTATCGCTTCGCGCACTTGATCAGGACCAAGCAGCAGGCTGGTCAAGGCACCAATGACTATTGCGGCGGGTGCAACCGCTAGGGCGACGAAGTAGGCCAAGCCACCGGCAGCTAGTGAGTTTCGGTGTTCGGTGAACCGCAATCCGATTTCTCGAATGTCGGTGGTCGCGGCCTCAACTCTTGGGTGCACAGGCATATCGTTGCACCCTTCGCTACCGCGAGCTCGCGCACTCACCAGGGCAGGGCGCTGCTTACCTGACATGATTACCCGGTGAGCCATAGTTCGATAACTGGTCGCATCACCGGGCCAAGATCCTTGGCACTTTGGGCCTGGCTCTCGATAGCCGCTGCCCTAGCGACAATCGCACTTAAGTTTTGGGCGTACCTGCTGACCGGCTCGGTCGGCCTGCTATCCGATGCCCTTGAATCGGTGGTAAATCTAGTAGCGGCAATCATCGCGGTAATCGCATTGTCCATCGCCTCGCGCCCCGCAGACAGCAACCACCACTACGGCCACGGCAAGGTGGAGTACTTCTCCGCGGGCATCGAAGGTCTGATGATCTTCGTCGCTGCCATGGTCATCGTGTACTCCGCCGTCGAAAGACTCCTGCACCCACAGGCCCTTGAAGCCGTCGGGGTCGGCTTACTCATCACACTCATTGCGACAGCGATTAATGCCGCGGTCGGCTGGCTGATCTTGCGGGCCGGGCGCAGGCACCGATCACTGACTTTGGTCGCCGACGGCAAGCACCTGCTCACCGATGTCTGGACATCAATTGGCGTCGTGATCGGCGTTGGGTTAGTTGCCCTCACCGGCTGGCTGCCACTGGACTCAATAGTTGCCATTGCAGTCGGGCTGAATATTTTGTGGACGGGATTCACCTTGGTCCGCAATTCAGTCCACGGGCTGATGGATCGAGCACTAAATGCCGCCGATGAAGCCCGCGTCATTGAAGTCGTCAACTCATTTGTTGCCGAGTACCCACCCGGCCAGCTGGCTTTTCACGCCCTGCAGACCCGAGAATCCGGCCAGCAGCGGTTCGTCTCACTGCATGTACTGGTACCCGGCCAGTGGACGGTCGCCACCGGGCATGATTTAGTCGAAAGAGTCGAGTCGGCAATCGCACTAGCGCTACCCGGGGCCCATATTCAGACCCATCTAGAGCCCAGTGAAGACCCAAGGTCATACGACGACGTAGGCGGCGGCCATAGCGGACTCGATACCCGTAACTAGCTCAAGGCGCCACCAGCGCGCACCCCAACAGCTTGTGCGCCACCCACTGCGGCACAATGTGCCATTGAGCGAAGTCGCTCTGCGCCTCCGTAGCTCAGGGGATAGAGCGCCGGTTTCCGGTACCGACGGTCGCAGGTTCGAATCCTGCCGGGGGCACGTTAGGAGGTGATCGTGATGGCATATCTGCTGCTTTTGCTGGCTATCGTCAGTGAAGTAATCGGCACGCTTGCGCTCAAAGCTAGCGACGGTTTCAGCCGACTGTGGCCATCATTGATCGTGGTTGCCGGATACGGCTTGGCATTCACGTTACTGGCCCAGACCCTAAAAAGTCTTGGAGTTGGGCCCACTTACGCAACTTGGTCGGCCCTGGGCACCGTTGGCGCCGCCGTTGGTGGTTGGTTGATCTTCGGCGAGAAGATGAGCCCGCTGTCCATCGGGGGAATGGGCATCGTCATTGCCGGCATCGTGATCATGCAATGGGGCAGCGTCACGAGGTGATGGTCCTTAATGAATAGAACGGCCACCACCCCCCATTTTGCCACGGTAACTACCGGCTACTACCCGATCGTGGTGGCTGTGTTTTGCGGACTACTACTCATCTCGAATATTGGTGCTACCAAACTAATTGAGTTTGGGCCCATCATCACCGATGGTGGCGCTTTCTTGTTCCCGCTCGTCTACATCACCGGCGACGTCTTGAGCGAGGTTTATGGACTAAAGGCGGCCCGCAGGGCGATCTATCTTGGCTTCGCGCTCGCTGTGCTTGCGGCCTTTACTTTTTGGTTAGTGCAGATTTCGCCACCGGCCACTGGCTATGAAAATCAGGAGGCATTTGAGGCCGTCTTGGGCTTCGTGCCGCGAATTGTGCTAGCCAGTATTTGCGGTTACCTAGTCGGGCAACTCCTTAATGCCTATGTTCTCGTCAAGATCAAGGAGCGCACTCAAGAAAAAGCGCTCTGGCTGCGCTTGATCGGATCTACGGTCATCGGTGAATTAGCCGACACCGTGGTCTTTTGCACGATTGCGTTCTACGGAATTATCACCGGGGGCGAATTCATCAACTATGTGATCGTTGGATACATCTACAAGACCCTCCTCGAAGTCGTCTTGTTACCCCTCACCTATCGGGTAATTGCCGCGGTCAAAAAGCGCGAGCCCACGTATTGATTTGCCAGATCCCACAGAAACAACTAGTTTTCCCCCGCAATTCAACGCCAAGCGTTAGACTTAGCCGCTCGTAGAGCACTCCCCCTGACCCTGGAAAGGCTCCGCCATGAAAGCACGTGCAACCGGATCTCGAGTAATTGCCGGGGTGGCCGCCATGGCCGCTTTCGCCACCATTTTCGTGGGTGCCGCTTCGGCGGCAGTGTGTGAAGTGGAGGTGTGCACGCCGTGGCCAACCAAGCTACCTACTTACCCGACTACGACCCTTGAATATTTGTCAGGTCCACTCGCCCAGCAGAACATGGAAGCAAAGCCCTACAGCACCGGCAAGAACAAGATGTGGCTATTACCGGCAACACCTGCCACCACTCAATGGGGAGTCTTTGACAACACCGTGACGCCGGCGCTTCGCATTAACTCAGGCGACACTGTCGCCATTGAGACATTGCGTGCTGGCAATGGTCAAGTGGTGCCCGGCATCTCAATCGAGCAGCTGATCACGATCAACACCGCCTTGCCAGGCCGCGGCCCGCATACTGTCACCGGCCCGATTTACGTTAATGGCGCCGAGCCAGGTGACGTAGTCGCGGTTCATATAAACAAGATTCGGATGCTTAGCAATGCCACCAATAACAGCTCGCCAACAGGAGGCCTCTTCCCCGAGATCTTCCCGTCTCGAGTCGACAGTTATTACCTAGATAACGACAAGATGGAGGCTAAGTTCACTAAGAACATTGTTATTCCGCTTGCGCCGTTCCCTGGAATATTGGCAGTCGGGCGTCCGGACGCGGACTCAACCGGGAGGCTTTGCACCGTACAGACCGTTGCTCCTGGTAGCGCGCCAAATAGCTGCAACACCGTCCCACCGGGTGACTACGGTGGCAACCTCGACCTAAAGGAAATGCAGGTTGGTTCTACTACATATCTGCCGGTTTTCGTGCCGGGAGCCTTGATCTGGACAGGTGACTCGCATGCCGCTCAAGGCAATGGAGAGTTTGATCTGGATGCCCTTGAGACGGCTTTCCCGGAATTGAATGTCACGATCACGTTAATCAAGAACCAGCCCCAGGTCACTTGGCCAATTGTTGAAAACCCAACCACCTACACAGCCATTGGGTACGACACCACCCTGCAGTTAGCGGTGGCCGCCCTGAAGACTGAGACAACCAGGCTCATCATGGAGAAGTTCAAGATGACCAAGACTCAAGCTACTGATTTTATGTACAAGACCTGGAACTGCCCGATTTCTGAGGTAGTTGACATTGTGCTGGGCACTTACTGTGTCATACCCAAGGATCGGAATGCACCGGCCGCCAATCCATTGCCTAGAAAGGACAACTCGGATTTTTGGGTAACTCATGCTTCCAACGCTGATCCGATGATTGCGCTAAAAGCAGCGGTAATGGCTTCGATAAAGAAGATTTCCAGTAAACTTAATATCACCGCAGACCGTTCATATCGACTTTCAACATTTGTGACCGATTGCCAGTTCGGGCCATATCGCTCCGGCCCATACGACATCACGTGCCTAGTCCCCAAGAGCATTTACCGCGGGTAGGTAAACCTCACCGAATATCGAAATTGGGTTGGGCGCCAGCCGGATAATCTCCGCGTTTGGCGCCCAATCATTTTGCCCTGAACCGCCCTAAGAAATCAGCCTTGAACTCATAAAAGTTATTCGACACGATGCTCCCCCGAATATCGTCAACCAGGCGCACAATGAATCTCTCATTGTGGACGGTCGCGAGCATCGAACTCAGAATTTCTTTGCCTTTGAACAGGTGGTGTAAGTAGGCCTGCGTGTAGTTGGCGCAGGTATAGCAGTCACATTCCTCGTCGATCGGTACAAACGCCCTACGGTGCTTGCTATTTGAGACAGTAAACCTGCCGCTACGGCTATAGACCGCACCATTGCGAGCAACCCTCGATGCGGCAACACAGTCAAAAGTATCTGCGCCATTTTCGATGGCGGTGAAAAGGTCATCAGGCTCGCCAATACCCAAGAGGTGTCGCGGTTTATTCACCGGTAGCTCCTCATTTACCCAGCGCACAATGGTGCCCAATTGCGATTTGTCGAGTGCTCCCCCGATGCCGAATCCATCAAAGTCCAAGCCGCCTAGGTCGCGCGCTGCCTTGCGCCGCAGATCCTCATACTGCGCACCTTGAATCACTCCAAAAAGCGCCTGATACGGCTTATTCGATCTTTCAGCGGTTAGGCGAACATGTTCTGAAATACAGCGAATAGCCCACGCGTAGGTTCGATCCAATGAGCGCTCTTGATACTCCCTGGTATTTAGCAGCGTGGTGCACTCATCAAAGGCAAACATGATGTCGGCGCCGATCTCATGTTGTACGCGCATTGAGATCTCTGGAGTGAATCGGTGCATCGAACCATCAAGGTGAGACTTGAAAGTGACCCCGTCATCGTCCACATGCGCGAGGCGATCGCGCCCTTCGGCAATGACGTCATCGGACTGAACGGTCTCAGCGGTCATCGCCAATACCTTTTTGAATCCGACTCCGAGTGAGAGCACTTGAAAGCCACCGCTGTCGGTAAATGTCGGGCCGGGCCAGTTCATAAATGCACCTAGCCCGCCCGCCTCTTCAACGATGTCAGATCCAGGCTGCAGATACAGGTGGTAGGCATTGGACAAAATCGCCTGCGCGCCCAAGTCGCGCATCGACTCCGGTAAAACGGCCTTAACCGTGGCTTTTGTCCCAACCGGAATGAACGCCGGAGTGTGAATTTGTCCGTGAGGGGTAGTGATTACTCCTACCCTGCCAAGGGGCTCAGCCGCTCCCAACTCGGGTGCCAATCGATTGACGATTTCGAAATTCATCTCTCGGGGCACCACGCCATCCAACCAGACCCTGTGCGGTCCTGATTACAAACTGCCGATCAACTCGGCGCTAATACCGCTATCGCCGGGAAAAGCTTCAATACCGGATCGACCCAACCAGCCATGGTCGATACCGCAGCATCGTTAACCCCACCACATTCATCTAGGGCAATATCCTTCAAAACTGTCTCGCCCTGGGTGATCTTGAGCCAGCGGCTTGTGCCTCCAACACAACCTAGTTCGGATTTCACCACCGGTAACGCGTCTAGCGACGGGTATGTCTGGGACATAACCTGCCAAGCCTTCTCGACTTCTACGGTTTTCTCATCGGCAAGGATCTCTCCATAGCTATCGACGACAAGCCGGGCCTCTTTGGAAGTCGCCGTCAATTCGAAGCTGCGGTGGTACTGCGGCGGTACCGAGGAGTCATTGAAGCGATAAACAACTATCGCGTCGTCAGGTAGCCCCGAGGCCATCGTTCCAGTGGACGAATCGCACCCGGACACGGTTGACAATAAAAGCAGCCCGGTTAAGGCCACCGTAACCCGATTCAATACCTGCACCACCACCCCATTCAATCACGGCCACCCATGTCAACAGGTGCCATTGAAGGTGCAAGACTGCAGCCATGGCAACCGCGAAGACACCCAAGACCCCCCAGACTCCCGACCCAAATGACCCAAAGGAGCGCTTCCGTTTGGCACTTGAGGCCAAGAACAAGAAGGGTGGGCACTCGGGCGCCGACCGCGATGCCGACACTGGCGGGGTCAAGGACGAATCAAGTAAAGCCGGCGGTAAGCGCGAGCACCGGCGCAAGAGCGGGTCAAGTTAAATCAGCACCCTAATTTTGGCTTCGTATCCTGACGCTCCCGGGATCTAGCTCACTGATACTGCGCGCGCCTAACAGCGCCATCGTTGTGCGAATCTCTTGTTGCAGGATGTCGACGGCGCGCTGTGCGCCAGCCTGCCCTCCAGCCATCAATCCATAAAGATACGCCCGGCCAATAAGCACCGCATCGGCTCCGAGTGCCACCGCCGCAACCACATCGCCACCAGTTAGCACACCACCGTCGATGAAAACTGCGACATGCCCACCGACCGCCGCCTTTACTTGTGGGAGTTGCTCAAGTGGCACCGGGGCTCGATCTAGTTGTCGGCCGCCGTGATTCGAAAGGACAATGCCGTCAACCCCCAGGTCGGCTAGCAATTTCGCATCAGCAACCGACTGAACCCCTTTGACGACCAGTTTGCCGGGCCAAGTCTCACGGGCCCAAGTGACATCGGCCGGAGTCAACGATGGGTCAAATACTTTGTTCATTAGGTCGGCGACCGTGCCTTCTGAACTTCTAAACGTTGCAAACTCCAGTGGCTCGGTGGTCAGCACGTTGAACCACCAACTCGGGTACCGAGACATATTGGCCAGTGTCGACAGCGACAGCTTTGGTGGGACGGTTAAGCCATTTCGGATATCGCGATTACGTATCCCTGCTACCGGAGCGTCCACTGTGAGCATCAAGGTGTCGTAGCCGGCAGCCGCCGCCCGTTCGAGCAAGCCTGTGCGCAGGCTGCGGTCGCGCATTAGATAGATCTGAAACCACCGTCGTGCAGTTGGCACCGCGCTCGCCAAATCCTCGATGGAGGTGGTACCAAGGGTGGAAAGGCAGTACGGGATGCCGATGCCTGCTGCCATCGCTGCCACCGCCGGCTCACCAGCGTGGTGCATCATCCGGGTGAAACCTGTCGGCGCCAGCACGATGGGTAATGCGCTTACGGCTCCAAGAATTTCAGTGCTGGTGTCGAGGTTCGACACATCGCGCAGCACTCGTGGTTCGAACTCCAGACGGCCAAATACCTCACGGGCCCGCGTAAGCGCTAACTCGTCACCGGCGGCACCATCGGTATAGTCAAATACCGCCGCTGGCGTATGTCGTTTGGCTAATGAACGTAGATCCCAGATATTCGCCGCGCGCGCCAGAGCGTGAGCCCGTCGATTCGTGAATGGGTTTTCGGTACCAAGCAGGGGCTTAACCTCATGCCACCTCGGCAACCGGCGGGTGGTCATGGCGCCCCCTGAATGAAGCTTGGATTTACCTAGCGACGCGCAGTCGCCGGGATCTGCCCCATCCTACCTGCTTGGAAATCTTCGATAGCGGTATTGATCTCGTCTTTGGTATTCATTACAAATGGGCCGTGGTGCGCGATCGGCTCACCAATGGGCTTGCCGCCGAGTATTAACACCTCAAGGGTCGGGGATTTTGAATCCTGTTTGGCATCGGCTGCGAAAGTGATCGCATCGCCTGCACCGAAGTCCACTAACTGGCCTTCACCAAAAGCCACGTTTTCGACGCCGGCAGATCCGCGACCTGATAGTGCGTAGACCATTGCATTAAAGCTTCGGTTCCAAGGGAGCGAAACCTTGGCCCCTGGCTGCACAGTTGCATGCGCATAAGTTATCGGCGTCCAGGTGATCCCCGGCCCAGAAATCCCGCCGAGCTCACCGGCAATGATGCGCACCAACGCGCCGCCGTCGTGACTTGCCGCCAATGCCACCGAAGACGCTGAAATATCTTGATATCTAGGTGCTGTCATCTTCAGTTCAGCAGGTAAGTTCACCCATAACTGCACACCGTGAAAAAGTCCGCCGGAGTTAACCAGAGCTTCCGGTGGGGTCTCAATATGAAGCAGGCCCGACCCCGCCGTCATCCACTGGGTAGAACCGTCAGAGATGAGGCCACCTCCACCGGCGGTGTCTTGATGTTCGAAGGCGCCATCAACTATGTAGGTGACGGTCTCAAAACCGCGGTGGGGATGCCAAGGAGTGCCTTTGGGTTCACCCGCACCCCACTCGACCGCTCCCATTTGGTCTAGGAGCAAGAACGGGTCTGAATCGCGAAGTGACATTCGACCCGGGAAGGGCCGGCGTACCGGAAATCCTTCACCCTCAAAGGTCGCAAGTGCGGTCACTATCCGATTCACCGGACGCAGCACCGCGGTGGCATCGGGTGCGCCAATGCGCGCAAGCACCAAAACATCAGCGACAGTGACAGCAGGCACGGATGACTCCCTTGAGTAGTTGAGTTTTCAACTATATCCTCAAAGGGCCGTAAGTGCAAGGTGCGCCGGGCTAACTCCTCGGTCTAGGTTTCATCACCAACATCTGGCTGCCGAAGCGCGCCACCGATCTGCTACGCATCAACAGCACCTTACGCATCAAACACATCACAAGCCACAACTTTCGTTCCTTCACCTGCCAAGCTAAAGCTGTCGGCCGCGCCAAGGCGAGGTGGGCCACCGGTGACGATGGCTACCTTGCCTTCCAACTTTCCCATAATAACCCCCCGTCGAAATCCCGATATCTCTTGCAAAATAAGGCTTTTTTCTACCTGATGTCATGGGGATTAGGTCATACCCACTCATGACCACTCATAACCAAACTACGCAGCGGAAGTGGTCGCCAGCGAAAATTAATCCAAGTTCGCGGCCAATTCTTTGGTGGTCGATGTGCTGGCGTGACAAATGTTAAACGTGGTGCAACAAATAAAAATATTTTTAAAATA